>QHUV01000463.1 GCA_003222065.1 Gemmatimonadota bacterium
GAGGCTAGAAGGGTAAGTGTTTCGATCGGCGCCTAGCGGGCGCCGATCACGAGTAGTTCCTACCAATCGCGAGCGCTGCGCATCCCACCGACAGCGCTGATCCCGAATCATTGCCTCCTACCGTGCGCCGCGCGCACTGGGGTCACTCATGCCGATTCTCGTCGCGGCCGCAATTGCGGCCCTGGGTTTGACAGCTCGCGAAGTTTCTGTCTCGCATCGTCAGCACGACGTGGCGACGGTGGCGCAGGCGCGCATGCTCGCCGTCCATGACGCGGCCTGCCAGGATTCGCTTCGCTACGCGACCACGGACAGCGCGCGCGCCACGATCGTCGATGGCTGCGTGCAGCGCATCATGACCAACGGCATGCGCACGACGTCGGCCAAGCGCGTCGCCGAAAGCAAATAGTAGCGGCGCAGAGCGTAGGGCGTCGAGCGTGCTTCGGATCGCGCTCTACGCTCGGCGCTCTGTGGAACTCCCACAACACGCTGACAGTTTCTCGGGACATACGCTCTGGTGTCGCTGAGACTCCACGGTGCACTATGTCCCGATGCTCGCCTGGTTCGAATCCGCGCTGCAGGACATTCGTTATGCATTGCGTGCGCTCGCGCGTTCTCCGGCCTTTACGGTTGTCGCGGCGTTGACGCTCGCGCTGGGTATCGGTAGCACGACGGCGGCGTTCAGTGTCGTCGACGCGATCATCCTGCGCGGACTTCCCTACCTCG
The DNA here is from genome assembly GCA_003222065.1 of Gemmatimonadota bacterium. Taxonomy (GTDB): domain Bacteria; phylum Gemmatimonadota; class Gemmatimonadetes; order Gemmatimonadales; family Gemmatimonadaceae; genus AG2. The sequence goes on from QHUV01000463.1 coordinate 724, forward strand.
CACCGGAGCGTCTTCTCACCGTATACGAGCGGAGCGAGGACGGAGGGCTAAGGGTCCCGTCGTATCCGACGTTTCAAGACTGGCGATCGCAGAATGCCGCCGTTTCGAGCGCGATCGAGGGAATGGCGTACGTGCGCGGGGACGGCGTCACACTACCAACGCCGAGCGGCGTCGAGCGCAAAGCTGCGGCCTACGTCGCGCCCGGATTCTTTCAGTTGATGGGCACTCGCCCATTGCTCGGCCGCACATTCCTGCCTGACGACGAACGGCCCGGCGCCCCGCCGGTTGTCATACTCTCTTACGATTATTTCGTCGAGCAATTCGGTGCTGATCCGGCGACGCTCGGGAAAGCCATCCCGGTCGATAGCGTGCCGACGACGGTCATCGGCATCATGCCGCATGCGTTCGCGTATCCTAACTTCGGTGGTCCGAGCGAGTTCCTCGCGCCAGCGGTTTGGCAACCGCTCGAAGTGTTCGCGGCGTCGCACGCTGCTTTGAAGCTGCGCGGCTTGCATGTCGACAGCAGAACCGTTCTGCGCCTTCGTGCCGGCGTCGATTCGGCGCGCGCCGCTGTCGTAATGCACACGATCGAGCTGCGGCTGGCCGCCGAGTATCCGATAGAGCAAGCGCATTGGACTTCGGTGGCGTTGCAGCCCCTCGCGACGGAATTGTTCGGCGATCTTCGCGAGGCGCTTCTGCTCATCTCGAGCGCCATCGCGCTCATCCTGCTGCTCGCGTGCGCCAACGTCGCGAATCTCTTGTTGACGCGCGCCAGCGCGCGCCGGCAAGAGCTGTCCATTCGAGCGGCGTTAGGCGCCGGTCGTTGGCGATTGGCACGTTTGCAGCTCACGGAGGGCGCGGTCCTCGCCGCGGTGGCTGGGGGCGCGGGCCTCGTCCTCGCCGTCACTCTCGTCGGCTACGTCCGGAGCGCGGCATCGTCCCGCCTGCCCTTCGCGTCGGAGATTGCCGTCGATGCCCGCGCGGCGATGTTCGCGCTAGGCGCGTCCGCGGTGACCGCCGTGCTCGTCGGATTGTTGCCGGCGCTTCAGGCGGGCGGCGCGCAGGTGATGGAACACGTGCGCGCGAATGCGGCGGGGGCGATTGGCGCCAAGGGAGAGCGGTGGTTACGGAGCGTCCTCGTGTCGGTCCAGTTCGCCCTCGCCCTGACGCTACTGATGGCCGCCGGTCTGCTCCTCCAGAGCTTCCGCCGGATGGCGGCGGTGCCGCTCGGCTACGACCCTAACGATACCATCGAGTTCGCGATCTCGCCGCCGCAGCATCGCTACGAGGCCCCAGCGGAGGCGGCGGCTCTCTATGCCCGCATTCTCGACGCCGTGCGCGCCGTACCCGGCGTGACGGGAGCGGCGGCCGCCGGTGGCGCGCTTCTGGACGCGAAGATCGAGACCGACGCGACGACTACCGGACGGGCGCTCCAATCGGCGCTGTACCACCCGGTCTCTACGGACTACCGCAGTACGCTCCGCATCCCGTTGCGTGCCGGCCGGTGGTTCACCGACGACGACATGCGCTCGCCGGTCGGGTTCGTCGTCAGTGAGAAGCTCGCGAAAACGCTCTGGCCGGGCCAGAGCGCGTTAGGCAAGCGCGTGACCGTGCGTCGTGCGTCGCAGGCTCGGGCTGATTTCGGTCAACCGATCACCTTGCCCGTCATCGGTGTGCTCGCCGACATTCGCGAATACGGTCCGGCGGATGAAGAGCACGCGGAGCTCTATTTGCCGTACACACTGGAGGTCTGGGCCTGGATGCGCTTCATTGTACGCGCGCCGAACGCGGGACGTGCGTTGCCGGCCATCGATCGTGCCGTGCGTGGCGTCGAGCCGGCGCTCAATTTCCTCGGGAAGCCAAGTGTTGCAGAGACCGGTAGCGGCGCCATCGATTCGCAGCGCCGCTTCGTGACATTCGTGCTCACCGGCTTCGCGGCGTGCGCGCTGCTGCTGGCGACGATCGGTCGTTGCCGTGCCGCTCGTCCTCGCCATCGCGGCGATGTCCGCGAGCTACTGGTCGGCCCGCCGCGCGGCGGAGATCGATCCGATGATCGCGATCAAGGGCGAGTAGGATCTAGATCTCCCAGTTCGACAGCACGAGCGCCCTTTTCGGCCGCTGCTCTTCGTGATGTGTGAGTGCCATGCGCAGATCAGTCCACCGCACGCGCGCCCCCATTTGGACGAGCCGCTGATAGGTCGTTTGATACTCGCCCTGCACTCGTAAGGCAACGCGCCGCGTGCCGCTCCGCCGCGCGAAATCGCAGAGCGACCGCGCCATTTCGCCGAACTGTTCCTCGTGGCGGAGCACGAGCTTGAGCACGCGCAGCTCCTCGCGTGCCCGTCCCTCGACCAACGGGACGGTGTGGGCGAGCGCAAATCCCTCCAGCGCGCCGTCATCGCCGCGGAGGATGACCGTGTCGCCTAACGACAGCTCGTCGGTGAGCTGGATCTCTCGGGTGTAGTCGTACCCCGGCGCCAGTCGCTCCAGGAGCGCCTTGCATTCGGCAAGCGTCGCCTCCTTCTCCTGCGTCGACCGTCGCGCGAGCAATGTCGCCGGCCGGTCGTCGAGGGTGGCGTCGAGCGTCGTCGTCAGCGTTAGGCGCCCGGGCGTGAAGCCAAGCCGCGAGTAGAAGCCGATGTTGTCCATGGTGCGCGGCATCGTCTCGAGGCCGATCACCGCGGCCCGGCTCTGCTTCAACCACTCGATGCCCCGCGTCACGATCTCCTTGCCCAACCCCGTGCCCTGATACTCCGTGCGCACGGCGAGTGGTCCCATCCAACCCTCCGTGCCCGAGCGATGTACCATGTTGAACGCCGCGATGTGCCCGCGGTCGTCACGCCAGAGCATCGCCCCCGCATCGGCGTCCTCGATGGCGTAGCGCCAGACCGCCGGATTGAGATACGGGACGCGCACGCCGACCATGCCGTCGCGACGATAGCGCTCGGTGAACGCGTCGCTGAAGACCTGGTTCAGATCGGCGATGTCGTCGAGCCGCGCCCGGAACGGGCCGTCGACGGAGTGCGATGGGCGCCACGTGCGAGTCGCGACCATCAGTCCGCCGCCCCCATTGTGAGCTGCGCCGCGTCATCGAAGGCCGACGTACCTAACGTGGGCTCCTGCTCGACGCGCGATGCACCGGTCTCCTCGTCGTAGCGCACGGTGATCACCCGATCGAGCCCCTCGCGTACCGACTCGATATGCGTGATGAGAATGACCTGCTCGAATCGATCCTGCAGCCGGCGCAGCAGCTCGACGACGTTGTGCCGCCGCGAGTCGTCGAGCGATCCGAAAATCTCGTCGAGGATGAGGAGCGAGAAGCTCTGCCCGGCGCGCTCGGCGATCATCTGGGATATCGCGAGACGCAACACGAGGTTCGCCAAATCTTCCTCGCCCCCGGAGATCACCGGTTTCGGTACGCCCTCCTCCAGCACCAGAACATTGTACTGGTCGTCGAGCTCCAATTCCGAGTACCGGGCGTCGGTGAGCTCTGTAAGGAAGGAGCTGGCCAGCTCGGAAATTTCCGGCCGCAGCTGCACGTTGAGATCGGTGCGCATGTCGGAATAGGCGCGATCCAGCTCGTCGTGCATACGCTTATCGCGATTCAGCTCTTCGAGCTGCGTCTGCGACTTGGCGAGGTCTTTTTGTGCTTGCAACGCGGTCTCCAATGCGCCGCGTGCTGCCGCGGCTTCGGCATCGGCGGCAACGGACGACAGCTCCGCGGCCCGCAGCTCGGTCGCCGCGCGCTCGTAATCCGAACGGAGCGCGTCCCACGACTGCTCGGAGAATTGCACCGCGTCACGCTGGCGCCGGAGCTCGGCGATGCGGCTCGATGTCAGGTCCGTCGACTGGGTGACGCGCTCCCGCTCACGCCGGAGCAATCCGTCACGCTCGACCTGCGCGCCGAGCCGCGCGGCGCGCGCGTCGAGCGGCTGGAGGCGCTCGACGTCGCGACGCAATTGTTCATGGAGGTCTGCCCGATAGCCGACGGGCAATATCGCGAGATCACGCTGCAACGCGGCCTCGCGCTCCTCCTTCTGCGTGATCTCGCCCGCGACCTGGGTGAGCTCGACCATCGCGCTTTGCACGCGCGCGAGTCGCCGCTCGAGCTTGCTCACGGCGTCGAGCGCCAGGCGGCGCCGGTCGCCTAACGACTTGACCGCCGGCGGCATCTCGACGAGCTGGTCGAGCCGCTTGCGGTAGTAGCTGCCGTCGACGACAGCGGTGTTGAGCTGGTCGTCGATGAGGTCGAGCACGGATCGGTAGTGGTCGCCTAGCGGGCGCGCACACGTCGGGCAGATGCCATTCTCGCCGGCGGCGACAAGGCGTTCGCGCTGCTCTTTCAGCTCCGAATGCTGCCGCCGAAGCGCCTCGAGTTTCGTCTCGGCCTCCTGGCGGTCACGAACCCAATCTGTTCGTCTCGCCTCGAGCTCTTCGTCGGCCTGCTGCAGCTCGCGGCGCTTCTCGCCGAGCTCGGCGCCGACCTGTTCCTCGAGCGATGGCGCGGCCTCGATCTTTCCGCGCCGCTCGCGCAGCCGGGCCAGGTCCTCGGCGAGCGCACGGGTACTTTCGAGGAGCGTGCGGCGCCGTCCCTCCTCGGCATACAGCCGATCCATCTCGTGCAGCGCGGCGACAATCTCGCCTAACGGCGCGATTTCGCGACGGATGCCATCCAGCTCGATGCGGGCCGCCGCCACGCCAGCCAGCTGCTCGACGCGCGCGCGCGCATCGGCCAGCATGCGCGCGACGCTCTCCGGATCGGGCATCCCGGCGCGCAGGCCCGCCGCTTCGGCGAGAATGATGCGCCGCCGTTCGCGGACGAGTGCTTGCGCCGTGCGCAGCTTCTCGTAGCCAAGCACTCGGGAGAGGAACTGTGCGCGCTCCGACGGGCCCATCGCCGCCATGACGCTCAGCTCTTTCTGGCCCGTGAAATACGTATTGAAGAACTCGTCGAGCGACATACCGAGCCGGCGGCGCAGCAGCTCGGTCACTCCAGTGATCGTGTTGGCGATCGGCGCGCCCGCGCCGTCTAGAAAGAGCTCGGCGTTCGTAAGACCACGCGACACGAGGTACCGATGACCGCCGAGCTCGAAGTCGAGTTCCACGCGGACCTGGGAGCGTGCACCCGCGCGATTGAAGCGAATCGAATCGCGCGTTCCGCGGGCCGCAGGGGTCCCGTACAGCGCCCACGCAATGCCCTCGAGAATCGTCGACTTGCCGGCTCCGTTGGGTCCGATGATGCCCGTTAGGCCCGAATCGAAGACGATACGAGTGTCAGCGTGCTGCCGAAAATTGCAGAGGCGGAGCGAATTCAGATGCACAGTCAGCCGCTCCCATCTGGCCCGGGGTCGACACCGATCGGCGCGGCGCCGACCGTACTCTCGGCTTCGCTCAGATACCGCAAGCCTAACGCGACGAGCTCGCCGCGATCGATGTCGCTCTCCAGCACGCGGCTCATCAGCTTCTCGCGCACGACATCGGCGAGCGAGGGACGGCGCCCCGGGCCGGCGTGCCCCGAAAGCCGCACGACTTCTGGCCGGCGCGTATCGAGATGAAAGTGCAACGCCCGACGCTTGAATTCGCGCAGCGCTTTGTGATCGAGATCGCGCGCAATGTGACGAGGGAGA
>QHUV01000464.1 GCA_003222065.1 Gemmatimonadota bacterium
CGCAACATGGCTACTCACCGCAGCGCGAAGGCTCGGCGCGGCAAGTGAGCATTCTTGCAATGGTAATCGGGTTGCTGCTGCTCGTCACCTGCGCAAACATCGCCGGACTCTTGCTCGCGCGCGCGGAAGCGCGACAACGCGAGATGGCCGTCCGTCTCGCGATCGGCGCCGGGCAGGCCCGGTTGGCGCGTCAGGTGCTCACGGAGAGCGTCGTGCTTGCGACGATCTCCGGTTTGCTCGGACTGCTCTTCGCGTTCTGGGGAACCACTGCACTCGCGGTCGCGATGGGGCGCGCGCCCATCCAGATGTTCTGGGCAATGTCGTCGTGGATCTCGTTCGATTTCGCGCTCGATGGCCGCGCGCTGGGCTTCGCCAGCGGTATCTGTCTCTTCTCCGGAATCCTCTTCGGCCTGGCGCCGGCGATGCGCGGCGCGAACCTCTCGCCGTCGGTGATGTTGACGTCGCGCGGGACGTCGTCGCGACGCGCCGGTCTGTCGCTCGGCAAGATGCTTGTCGTCGCACAAGTCGGACTGTCGGTCGTCGTTCTGGTCGCGGCGACACTTCTCGCTCGCACGATGCGCAATCTCGGCACCGAGCCACTCGGCTTTCGTCGTGACAAGCTGATTCTCGTGTGGATGCAGCCGAGTGCGACGGAGGCGGGCCGCGACACGGCGCGCGTCAAGCAGCTGTGGACCAACGTGCAACGCAGGCTGTCTGAGCTTCCCGGCGTTGCGTCGGCGAGCGCGCTCAACGGAGGCGTGCTCAGTGGACGAATCGAATCGGCGCGGCCGCTCGGCGACGCATTCCGGATTCCCGGCCAGGCTCCCCGTCCAAGCACGATGCCGTCCGCCCGCACGTTCGTAACCCCGCACTTCTTCTCGACGTTAGGCGCCCGCTTGATCGCGGGACGCGACTTCCGCGAGCTCGACGGTGTGAGCGCGCGGGTCGTGATCATCAACGAGACGATGGCGAAGCACTATTTCGACAATCGTGATCCGATCGGCCGCCGCCTCGGGCTCGCCGGCGATACCACGGCGAACTTCGAGATTATCGGAGTGGTGCGGGACGTGGAGCTCGCGTCGCCGCGCGCCGCGCGTCGTCCGCGCTTGTTGTGGTACGTGCCGTATCAAGATCGAACGGCCGCGCAGAACCTCGTCATCATGTGCGCGATCCTGCGCGTGTCCGATGCGGGTGCGCCGTCCCCCGCCATGATGCGCGGCGCGCTCCGGGAGGTGGATGCAGCGCTGCCCGTGCTGCGCATCAATGCGGTAGATGAGCAGCTGAACGACGTCCTCGGACAGGATCGGCTGATCGCCGGCTTGGCCTCCGGATTCGCGACGATCGTGCTGCTCCTGGCGTGCCTCGGATTGTACGGCGTGATCGCCTACACGACGTCGCGACGCACCGGTGAGGTTGGCATTCGGATGGCACTCGGCGCCACTTCCGCCAATGCCGTGGGCCTCGTTATGCGCGACGGCCTCAGGCTCGCGGCGGCGGGTCTCGCGATTGGGATTCCTCTTGCCCTGGCTGGTGGGCGCGTCGTCGCGTCGCGGCTCTACGGCGTCACGGCAACGGATCCGTGGACGATCGCTGTCGTCACGTTGTTGATGATCGTCCTCGCGGCGGTTGCCGCGTTCGTGCCGGCCCTTCGGGTCGCGCGCGTCGATCCAGCGATCGCGCTTCGGGCTAATTGATTCCTGTGGCGTGCATGCTTGTCCTGTGACCGCAGTACTGTCACATCGTTACCGGGCGACCACCGCGGCGGTCTCGTTCCTCTCTCTCGTTCGGTTCGCCCTTACCCGTCGCGATCAAGCGACGCAGACTGTCGTTGATGTAAAAGCCCCACGCGTTGGAGCATGTATCGAAACACTCATGCTCCGGCACGAGACCAACGTGGGTGAAGCGAAGCTCCGTCTTGCTCCCCTTGCGCGCTATGTCGAACACGACCTTGCTGCCATTCCACTCGGCCGTGTCCTTCACGAAGCTGAGATAGCTGTCCAATACCTGCCAGACGACGCGCTTGCCGGAAACGAGCTCCGTTATCCGTTGCTTGGACCAGTGGACGTCCTTGTTCCGGTACGTGAACTCGGCGCCCAACTTGTCGGTGTCGCCCTCGATGTCGCCCGACCACCATCCACGAACATCGGTGATCGCGGCGAAGACTTCGTCAGGCGTCTGATCAACCTGATAAGTCATTGTAAGGTTGCTCATGGCTAGCTCCTCGCCGACACGAACGCGGCGTTCTGCCGCTCGAGCGACTTGGCGACGCCACCACGCCAGCCCTCAGCGATCGACTGCGAGACCACATCGGGAAACACGTCCTCTTCTCCACGCTCCACGCCGTCGAAGATTCCGCGCGCCACCGACTCCGTCGTCGCCTTCGGTATGTCGAAGCCGCGGTTCATGTCCGTATCGGTTGGACCGACGAAGACGCCGTGCACCGTGACGCCGCGACCCTGCAGGTACGCTCGCAGCGACTGCGTCATCGAGAGCGCCGCGGCCTTGGAGATGGAGTACGAAGCTATGATTGGAAGCGGCGCGACTGCGGCAATTGAAAGAATGTTGACCAGCGCTCCCCTCGAACGGCTCAGCAGCGGCAGGAACGCATTGGTCATGTTCAGCGCGCCGATGACGTTCACGCGGAGATGGCGCTCGATGGCGTCCGAGTCGCTCAGATCGTCGTAGATCGCGACGCCGGCGTTGTTGACGAGAATGTCGAGTGCGTCGACGACCGCGCTGGCCTGCCGGATCTCGGTGAGATTGGTGACGTCCAGCGTCAGCGGCATGACACGCTTGTCGCGGAAAGTCACCGGGCTGCGCATCGCCGCGTACACACGCTCGGCGCCACGTCTCAGCGCGTCGTCGACCAGTGCTCGGCCGATGCCGCGGTTCGCGCCGGTGATCAATACTGCCTTGTTTTCAACTTGCATAACGTTCTCCTCGGGTGTCACTACAAGTACGGCCGCCGCGGCCCCGAGGATACGTGGCTTACGGCATGGCGACGTCGAGCGTCGACGCGGCAGGCAGGACCCATGGGCAATGCCAGAAGTCCGTGATCTCCCGAACGCGTCCATCCGACAT
>QHUV01000465.1 GCA_003222065.1 Gemmatimonadota bacterium
GTCTCGGCGAGCGTGATGGGGCAGGGAATGCGACTCGTCGTGCTCGGCGTGCTTGCGGGAGCGGTGCTGGCGCTCCTCCTGACGCGCTGGATCGCGAGTCAGTTGTACGCCGTGAGTGCGCACGATCCAGCCGTATTCGGCGTCGTATCACTCGCGCTCTTGGGCGTCGCGGCGCTGGCGAGTTGGCTGCCGGCGCTCCGCGCTGCCCGCATCGATCCTCAAATCGCGCTCCGCTCGGAATGAAGGCCATTGAGCGACGGTCGGTAAGTTCCGGGGAGGCAATGGCTCGCGAACAACCTCTCCGTGGATGTTGAAAACTCACTCAACGTGTGGCCGTAGACATCCCGACTATGCGTCCCTAATACTCCCACTCACGCACCACCTTCCCATTTCGAACTTCGAAAATGTCGAGGTGTTGAGTCTTCTTCCCATTGGCGATGGTCTCGTACAAATCGACGACAAAAGGCCCATCGGTAAGTCGTCGGACCGAGTCCACCTTCGCGTCTTTAGCTTGCGCGAAGAGGCGCGTTGCCGACTCACGGATGACGCTCAGCGAAATGCGCTGGAGTCCTGTGGAATCCCCCAACGTTTCGTGCATGTACGCCGCCGAATCATAGATCGCCATCAAGGCGTCCACGTCGTGACGGTTGAACGCGGCGAGGCCACGCTGCACGACACTGGCAGGAAGTGTGTCGATCACGATCGGTGCGGCTCCGCCCTGGCCTAGGACTGCGGCCGGCAGACAGAGCCCGAAGGCGACCAGCGTTCCAAAGAGCGACCGGCGATTCGGAAACGAAGTGGCGGTGAAGGCGTGGCGGCGCAATCTCTTCCTCCGAGTGAATGGCTCTTTTTCAGGGCGGTAATCGCGACGATGCGTGCGTGTACAGGACGAGCGAAATCGAATGCTGCCACGGCTTAGTCAGGTGGTTCCAAACTCTCGAAACCACTGCGAGATTACCGGTATTCTTGCAGCGCCTACGGGCGTTAGCCACTTTTCGCGGCGACACTCGAAGCCTCACGTCGGCCGAAGGCGGCACCGTCATTGGAGGCATCGAATATCCCGACAGGGCGACCGTGGTTCTCGCCTTCACGCTACCGCCTAACCAGGTACTCCTTGGATTCGAGAGGCTGCTTGCCTCGCGTGGCTGGACACGGCCGCCACAGCCGACCGAGGACCGCGGTGGCTTCGTTGCGTCGGCGTCAAGCTACGCGCCCTTTTGGGGCGACGTGTATTGCGCCGACAGTGGCTCGGCCCAAGTGTCATTCGTGCCCGCGGCCGGAGGTGGCACGTACCTCAAGGTGCAACACATTCGTGAGAAAGCACGCGGTGGCTGCGGGCCGAGCCGCGTTATGTCTGCGTATATCGAAACTCTCAAGTTCCCGACGCTCGTTCCACCGGTGGGCATGAGCCAGCGCAGTAGTGGCGGCTGCGGCGGTGGCGGCAGCAATGAGATCTCGGCGCACTTTGTCGGTCCGCTGGAGCCATCAGACGCCCTCGCGCATTACGCGAAGCAGCTCCAGGCGGCGGGGTGGCGGATCGGAGCGCCACTTGCCAACGCCACCGTAACGCTCGCCTCGGCTGAAGCCAAGGATTCCGAGAGTAAGGCATGGACCGGCACGCTCATGGTCACCCGCGTTAGCCCGTCCGAGCTCGAAGTCACGATTAGAATGGCGCGGCCGTCCGACCGATGAGTTACTCGCGCTTGGTGACGGGTGCGGCCTTCCGGCGACGGCGCAAAAACTCATCGATCCGCAACGCCAGCTCCTCGGCTGGCACCGGCTTCGGCAGGACCTCGTCGAACCCAATCCGCCGGAATCGATCGACCTCGTCCTCGGTTATCAATCCGCTGAATGCGATGAGGATCGCGTTCTTCGTGCTCTCCTTCTTCTTGAAGACTTTCACCGCCTCGAAGCCACTGACCGTCGGCATCACAAGGTCGAGAAGGATGAGGTCGGGCGTCCAGTCACGCGTTGCCTCCAATCCTTCGTACGGCGACGGCAAGGATCGCACATCGTACCCGGCGCGCTCCAGTATCCGCTCATGCACCGACCGCACTCGAGGATCATCATCGATGATGAGGATGCGGCCCTTCCCATCCACGTTAGGCGGCATCGGTCGTTGGCTGGCCTCGGAGACGTGATCGCGGGATACGACCACCTGAGAATGGACGGCCGAACGGACGCGCCGTCACAGCCGCGCGCGAGCGATTAGAGTTCTTGGATTGCCGGGACCCCCCGCGTGCGCCGAGGGCGGACTCGATCAGATCTCGCTCTTCGCGTCGTTCTCCGACGCTTCGTCACGGGCGGATCGGTCGAAGAAGTCTTCGGCGCGGCGAGCCTCGTACTTGTACTGGAGCTGCGCCATGCGCTCGATCAGCGCGTGGAACTCTTCGTCGGACAAGTCCGGCACGAGCGGCCGAATTCGTGCCTCAAGATCACGCCGCAATGCATCAAGCCGACCATCCAAGGTCCCATATCCGTTGAGAGTAAGAAATTCGAGGCAACCTCGGTGCCGCGCGGCGCGCCAACGACCTGGAGGACGCACTTTGTCCGTTAGATCGCAGCGCTGCGCTGACGCGACGCCCGCGAACTGATGTTCGTCGGGCACTTTGGCATCGCGCAGCTCGGCAAGGCGCTGCGTCGTGAGGTTCCGCTCGCCTGGCTCGTCATAGCGGCGTACCTGCCCGACCTCGTGCGTGTCTTGATCGAGCCGTTTACGCAGCGGCATGATCTACTCTCGCACTCGCTTCCGATCGTCGCCGCGTTCGCATTTGGAATCGCCGCACTGTGGCAGCTGCGCGGAGGAAACCTCCTCGCGGCTGCAGTGCTTGCCGCAGCCTGCGTATTGCATTGGCCGGCGGACCTGTTCACCGGCTGCAAGCCGACCACGATTCATGGGCCATGGATCGGACTCGTCTCCTACCGCCGGCCGATCACCGATGTGCTCGTCGAAGGCTCACTCTTCGTCGGCGGCTGGCTCGTCGCTCGGCGCGCCGGCTGCGGCATCGGGAAGAAATGGCTGGTGATCGGCCTCGCGGCGCAGATCGCGTTCCTACTCTCGATGTACAACGGATCAGAGTTCTTCATCGGCGATCACGAGTGGACGTGGAGGCCGCGCTCTTCGCTCGTGCCGCGGCAACAGGTGCTGGAGTCGACCGAGTGTCGTCCCCCTCATGATGACGGGAGGCGCGCTTTCATTAGACGGCGGGTCTTGGCATATTCCGCCGTCATGCCTTCCAAACAATCCACGGTCCTCGACGCTCGCGCAGTCGACCGAGCGTTGCGTCGAATGGCCGATGAGATCGTCGAGCTCAATGCGGGCACCGACGACCTCATTATCGTCGGAATTCAGCGCCGCGGAGTCCAGCTCGCGGCGCGAATCGTATCGAATATCTCCGAGCGCGAGAGCGCCAAGGTTCCGCTTGGCGCTCTCGACATCACGCTCTATCGAGACGATCTGCAGACCGTCGGGCCGCGTCCTGTCGTTGGGCCGACCGAGATACCCACGGACGTCGATGGACGCGCCGTCGTCATCGTCGACGACGTGTTGTACACCGGCCGGACGGTGCGCGCCGCGCTCGACGAGCTAGCGGACTTCGGGCGGCCAAAGCGAATAGCGTTGGCGGTTCTCATAGATCGCGGCGGCCGCGAACTGCCGATTCAGCCGGATATCGTCGGCAAACGCGTGGAGTGCGGGCCGACCCAGCGCGTTGACGTTCTCGTCGAGGAGCTCGACGAACGCGACGCTGTCGTCGTCAGCGAGCGCGAGGACACCGCGTGAGCGGCGTCGCCGCCAATCCACTCGGCAAAGACTTGCTCGGCCTCGAGCCGCTGACGAGTGAGCAGATCAAGCTCATTCTCGACACGGCGGAGCCATTCAAAGAGATCAGTGAACGCGCGATCAAGAAGGTGCCGACGCTGCGCGGCGCCACGATCGTCAA
>QHUV01000466.1 GCA_003222065.1 Gemmatimonadota bacterium
GTACTTCGACAAAGCCCATCACCGCGAGCCGCTCGACATGCTCGATAAGGTGAACGCCGGCACCGCGCATCTCGTCGCCACCGATGCCCACGAGCTGAAAGGCTGCGTTGCGAGCCCGGAGTTCGTGCGCTACGCCCGCTGCATGAAGGTCGCCGGACGCTTCGCCGGCGACAAAGAGAATGTCACGCACCGGCGGCGACCTGCGTGCCCGCCGCGAGGGACGGGAGCGTCCGCTCTATCTCGGAAACGATCGTGAGAGCCACCGCCAGCGCCTCGCGACCGTCTTCACCGGTGACAATCACCGGAGTCTTGCCTCGCACCGCATCCAGAAAGCTCTCGAACTCCAGTCGGAGTGGCTCGCCATCCGGCGCGACGAGTGGCACCCTCTCGACGAACGCTTCGATCGCCTGCGCCCCTTTCGCCAACTCGGCGAAATCGACATCGCGTCGCAGGCGAAAGAACTCTCCTTCGCCCGCCGCGAGATCGAGCGACAGATACCCACTCTCTTGGAAGATCCGTACTTTCCGCATGCGCTCCCGCGATACGCGGCTCGCCGTGATGTTTGCCACGGCGCCGTCCTCGAAGCGAAGGCGCGCATTGGCAATGTCGACGAACGGCGTCAGGACCTGCACACCGACCGCCGAGACATCCTTGATGTGCCCGCCGACCAATGTGCGGACGAGATCGATGTCGTGGATCATCAGATCCAGAACGACGGCGACGTCAGCACCCCGTGGATTGAACGGCGCCAGTCGATCGCTCTCGATAAACCGCGCCTTCTCGACGTGCGGCAGCGCGGCGCGAATCGCGCGGTTGAACCGCTCGACATGCCCTGTCTGGATCAATGCACCGGTCCGCTTCGCCAGCGCCAGCAGCTCGTCAGCTTCGCCGAGCGTCGCCGCGATCGGCTTCTCGATGAGTAAATGCTTACCGCGCGCCAGAGCGGCTTTTGCGACTTTGTAATGAACGGGCGTGGGAACCACCACCGTGGCCGCGTCGATCGCGTCGAGCAGGCTGTCGAGCCGATCGAACGACCGCACGCCAAGCTCCTGCGCCACCGCCGACGCGCGTTCCGGGCGCGATTCGAAAAAACCGACGAGCCGCGCACCCGGCACGTCGCGCAGGATGCGTACGTGATGATACCCGAGCGCACCAGCGCCAATGACACCCACCCGGATCTCCGGTTGCGTTGGCATGATGATCAAATCACCAGTCCGCGGTCGCTGCGATCCAAGAAGCTCAAGAATTCCTCGACCTCGGGATAGCGCTGCAGCTCTTCCTGGGCGCGCTCGCGGGCTTGCGACAGATTCAAGTCCGAGTTGAAGAACAATCGATAGGCACGCTTGAGTTCCCGCTGCGCATCCTCGGAGATGCCATTCCGCTGCAGCCCTACCTTGTTCAGTCCGTACAGCCGAATCGGATTCCCGTTCGCCTTCACGTATGGTGGTACATCCTTGGAGACACGCGAGCAACCGCCGGTGAAGCTGTAACGGCCGATCTGCACGAATTGGTGCACGGCCGATTGGCCAGAGACGATTGCTTTGTCGTCGATGCTCACGTGCCCCGCGAGCTGGACGTTATTACCGAGAATGACACCGTCGCCGATGTGACAGTCGTGCGCCAAGTGCACGTACGACATGATGAAGCACTGCTTGCCGACCGTCGTCTTGAAGGATTGTGACGTGCCGCGATTGATCGTTGAGTACTCGCGAATCGTCGTCCCTTCGCCGATCTCCACCGTCGTTGGCTCTCCTCTGTACTTCAGATCCTGTGGATCGCCGCCGAGGATGCTCCCCATACCCACGCGCACCTGCGGCGCGAGAATGACGTTCCGTTCGAGTGTCGCCCGCCCGGCGATCACACACTCGTCACCGACGACACATCCGTCGCCGATGATCGCGAATGGTCCGACCTGCACGTCGTCGCCGAGTTGCGCGTCCGGCGAGATGATCGCCGTCGGATGAATCCGCGTGCTCATCGATCGCGTATCATCGCGCCCATTTCGGCCTCGGCGACGATCTCGCCGTCCACCTTCGCTACCCCCTGCATCTTGCACATCATGTTGCGCACCTGAAGCACGTCCAATTCGAAGCGAAGCTGATCTCCAGGTTTGACAGGCCGGCGCCACTTCACGTTGTTGAGCGAGGTGAAGTAGACCACTTTGCTCTGCGGATCAGGCACGGCGCCCAGCAACAGCATGCCCCCTACCTGCGCCATCGCTTCGATGATCAACACGCCGGGCATGATCGGATGGCCGGGAAAATGACCCTGAAAAAAGGGCTCGTTGATCGTGACGTTCTTCACGCCGACCACCCGTTTGCCAGGCTCGAGCTCGAGTATGCGGTCGACAAGCAGGAACGGATATCGGTGCGGCAGCACCTTCATGATGTCTTCGACATCCATGATCCTGAATGCCTCGGTCGTCGTTAGGTCCTTCATCGTATCTTTCGCCGCCTCCTTCATTGCCCGCACGAGCAGGACCGTTCCGCGATGACTGGGCCGCGTCGTCTGCACCCGCGCTCGCACGCGCGCGCCAGCGAGCGCCAGGTCGCCAACGCAATCCATCGCCTTATGTCGCACGAATTCATCCGGCCAGCGAAGCGCATTCTCGACAACCCCCTCGTCTCCGACGACGACAGCATTCTGCGTCGACGCCCCGCGGATCAAGCCTTTCGCCCGCAGTGCATCCACCTCGTGCACGAAGCCGAACGTGCGCGCCCGCGCCAACTCCTTCTCGAAGCTTTCGGCCG
>QHUV01000467.1 GCA_003222065.1 Gemmatimonadota bacterium
CCGATTTGGCGCAACGGATGCACAGATTATGAATAAGCTTGTTGAGTATCGTCGCGAGCTCGTCGGCCTTCCGTCTGCCAGCCTCGCCGCCGCCAAAAGTGTCTTCCATCGACTCTGACTGGTCCACCAAGAACAAGAAACAACCCGGGTTCTTACGACTGATTTCGGCCTGGTATGCCATGGTTTCCTCCTACAAGACGCAGATCGACGTATTCGCTTCGAGACCTACGACTCTGATATACCAGAGGTCACAGCTTCGAGTCCTGTCGCGACCATCCCGAGAATGCAGCAAGGCGCTGCCGCCGATGCAGGCTTTATCACTCGACGGAGATTCGGCAACATGACCAACGTGAGCGAAGGGGTGCGTCACGTATGGCAATGGACGTGGTTCGAGCAGCTCGAGCAGGACCTGCGTCACGGATGCCGGGCGCTAACGCGAAGTCCGCTCTATGCGGCGGCCGTGGTGATCACCCTAGGAATGGGAATCGGCGCGGCGTCGGCGGTCTACAGTCTCGCGCGCGCCATACATAACCCGTTTCCCCGGCTTCCAGCGGACCGCCTGCTCTGGATCACGCACGCCAACGCGTCGTGCGGCGTCGACTGCACGCAGGCATCGCCGGCGGCGCTCGCGGCCCTCGAGACTCGCGCGCCGTCGATCACCGCGATCGGCACGTCCCATTCGAGCGTCGCGCTCCGCTCGTCGCGCTCGTCAAATGGAAGCGAGGCACTCAATGGATTCATCGTCTCCCCGAACGCCTTCGAGACAATCGAAGCCCCACTCGCCGCGGGACGGGGGTTCCCTAACGACGCCGGGCAACCTGGCGCGCCGAACTATGTCATACTCTCATATGACTTCTGGCAACGTCGGTTCGCCGGAAGCCGCGGAGTAATCGATTCCACGATCACGCTCGGCGAGCGGCCGTTCGCGGTGACCGGCGTGCTCGGAAAGGATGTGATCTTTCCGACCGCGGCGGACGTATATACGCCGTTGAACCTCCGGGCCGAGGACGCGTCGAACTACGCTTCGCGGCAGTACGACGTATTCGCGCGGATCGCGCCGGGCGTATCGTTCGCCAAGGCGGCGGCCGAAGTGAGCACGATCGGTGCGCAGTTGGTGCGCGAATCGCCGAAGACCGACAGCGGCTGGGTGCTGCGCGCGCGTCCAATCGCCGACTATCACACCGATGACGTCTCGATTCTCGTGCAGATCTCCGGGGTCGCTGCGTTTCTCGTATTTCTCGCGGCGTGCATGAGCGCGGCGAACCTCGCGCTATCACGTCTCGCGGCGCGCCGTCACGAATTGGCACTGCGCACCGCGCTTGGCGTGCGCCGCTGGCGTCTCGCGCGCCATCTGCTCACCGAATCGCTGTTGTTGTCGCTCGTCGCCGGTGCATCCGGCGCGGCGCTCGCGTGGTGGGGAGTGCACGCGATACGCGATGCGATTCCGGCGAATTTCGCCGCGTTCATCCCCGGATGGGCGCGGCTCGGGCTCGACGGACGCACGTTGGTGTTCGCGCTCGCGGCCGCGGTGCTGGCCATGATGGCATTCGCCGCGCTGCCGGTGCTGCGCGCGACTCGTATCGACCTCGCCCGCGTGCTGTCGGAGGGAGGACGCGCGAGCACGGGCGGCGTGCGGAGCACGCGGGCACGCGCGACACTCATCGTGCTCGAGGTGAGCATTGCGCTCGTGTTGCTCACCGCGGCGACACTGCTCACGCGCAGTGTGCGCAACATGACTCGTGGTGATGCGGGCGTGCGGCTCGACCACGCCTTGGTCATGCACCTGACGCTGCCGCCGCAGATGAGCGACTCGGCGCAAATCGATTTCTATCGACGCCTCGATGCGAACCTGCAAAGAGAGCCCGGCGTCGGTGCGGGAGGCGTCACGACGACGACGCCATTGAGCAACAACTCCTCCGGGGTCTTGTTCCGGATTCCCGGCCGACCGCCGGAGCCGAATGGGCGTGGACTGGCCGCGAACGATCAGCATGTGACGCCCGGGTATGCCGCCGCGGCGGGGATGCATATCGAAGACGGGCGTATGATTGGCGCGCGGGATGAAGCGACGCCCGCGGCTCAACGCGCGATTGTCGTCAACCGCTACATGGCGAAGGCGCTGTGGCCGCACGAGAGCGCCATCGGCCGAGTGGTGGTGATCGGCGACGTCGAGTGGACGGTGGTGGGCGTCGCCTCGAACGTGTATCACGGGGGACTCGACGAACCGCTACGCTACACCGTGTATCGGTCGATCTATCAGGCGCCGACGACGTACGCGTCGGTCGCGGTGTGGACGCGTCGCGACCCGTCGGCGATGCGCGACGCGATTCGGAGCGTCGTCGCGCGCACCGATCCGAGCGCCGCCGTCGGCGACATGATGACGATGATCGAGATGCAGGCGCGCCACGTGTCGGCGTTCACGATGATGGCCGGTATGCTCGCCGTCCTACACGACTGCTCACAGTGATGTTGTATCGCGTGACTCCGAGCGATTCGGCGACGTTCGTCGGTGTATCGCTCGCGTTGCTTGCCATCGCGCTAACGGCGGCGCTCATCCCATCGTGGCGCGCCGCGCGCGTGGATCCGACAATAGCGTTGCGCGACTAGGAGCTCGTCCCAGTTATAGAACAGCTCATGGCCCTGCACGCGCTCAAAGGCGTCGCAAGAGGCGATACGTGAATTCGAGTTGATCGTAGAACGCCCGCACGCCGATACGCTCGTTGAGGCCGTGCGCACGGTTGTCTTCGTCGACGGTCGGATCCGCAAACAGGCCGCTCACGCCATACACCGAAAAGCCCGCATTCCGCAGGAAAAGGCCGTCGGTCGCACCCGTCTCCATGTTCGGCACGATGGGCAAGGTCCCCCAGAGCGACGTTACAACTTGCTGAATCTCGCGCTGGACGGCAGGTGGCAGCACCGAGGGCGGGCTGGCGACGGCCGGCCGCACTGACGCCATTACAACCGACGTGTCGCCGATTACTCGTCGAATCGTTGCCGCCACATCACTCGGATTCGTGCCGGGGAGCATGCGACAGTTCACCGTCGCTTGCGCCGTCTGGGGCAGCGCATTCTCAGCGTGGCCGCCTTGCAGGAGCGTCGCTACGCAGGTCGTGCGGAGCTGCGCGTTGTAAAACGCCGACCGCGCCGCGAGTCGCGCCGCGGCAGCGCTGTCCGGCACCTCCGGCGCGCTCACCGCACGCATTTCGGAGGAGACGTTGGGGTCACCCACGAGCGACGCCGTCTGCGCAAAGTACGCGCGTGTGACGGAATTGGTCCGCACCGGAAAGTCATAGTTGGACAGACGTTCGAGCGCGCGGGCGAGGGCGTAGATCGCATTGTCCTTCCGCGGCAACGAGCTGTGACCGCCCGGATTGCGCGCCGTTAGGCTCAACGAGTAGAAGACTTTCTCCGCCGCCTGCACGTCGAGCGCGATCGGCTTGCCGTTCCGCAGCTCGCCGCCGCCCGCGTCTGCGTTGAGCACATACTGAATGCTCGCCAGCGGAACGCCCGCGAGCTCACGGCGGTTGGCGAGCAGCCATTGAATTCCGTTGTAACCGCCGCCCCCTTCCTCTCCGGCGGTGAGGGCAAGGATGTAGTCCCCGTTAGGCACGTCGCCCTCCTCTTTCATGCGGAGGAGAGCCGCGACCCACGAGGCGTCGCCATCTTTCATGTCCAGCGTGCCGCGCCCATAGAAGTAGCCGTTTTCCTCGACGAGCGTGAACGGATCGCGCGCCCAGTCGGACGGCCGCGCTTCGACGACGTCGAGGTGGCCGATCAGCAGTATCGGCCGCCGCTTGCCGGATCCGCGATAGCGTACGAGGAGATTCTTGTCTTTCCGGTCCGTCCCTGAGTCCGGACCGACGACTTCGATGTCGCTCGCCGCGAACCCTGCCGCGCGGAAGCGGACCGCGAGCAATTCGGCAGCTTTTGTCGTGCTACCGATCGAATGCTCCGTGTTCGTCTCCACGAGCTCACGAAGAACGTCCCGGCCCAAGCGCTGATAGGGCGTCAGCGGCTGCTGAGCACCAAGATGTGTCACGGCAGCGATGAGAGCGACACATGCAAAGGCGACCGCGCACCTTGTATTCGGCGTGAGCGGCATGATGCCTACCCGAAGATCCGACGCATCTCGCACTCGAATCCCGGCAGCACAGTTTCGCCGTCCAGCCGATCGGCCTCGCCGAGATGATCCAGGCTTCCATCGGCGCGATACACGCGCGCCGTGCGATGCTCGGGATCGACGACCCACACGAGAGTTGAGCCGGCCTCCAGCCAGTCGCCAACCTCGCTCAGGACCTCGCCCGGCGGATCATCCGGTGACAGGACCTCGACGACGAGATCTGGAGCGAGCGCGGCGTATCCTGGCGGCGAAGGATCGGGAAGGCGGTCGTGCCTAACGAATGCGCCGTCCGGCGCGCGCACCGTGTCCGGATCCTTGCGAAGGCGGAAGCCGGTTTCCGCGGTGAAGACCCAACCGAGGCCCCGCGCCTCGACGAACGCGCCCACGGCGACCAGCAGGCGCGCCGCGATGTTGCCGTGGCGATAACCGGCCGGCTCGCGGACCACGAGCTCTCCGCGTACGAGCTCCGTGCGTGCATCGGGCACGTTCAACCTGAGCAGCTCGTCGGCGGTCATCTATTGATTTCCACAGCGATAGCCTGCCAAAAACATGGCTACGCGTCGCGTCGCAGCGCAATGGCTGGGTCGACCCGCATCGCACGCTTCGCGGGCAGATAGCTCCCCGCAAACGCTGCCGACGCGAGCACCGCGACCGCGGCGCCTAACGCCACCGGATCGTTCGGCGAGAGCTGCGTCAACAGATGCGCCAGCGTACGCATCATCAGCGCGGCGCCGGCAACGCCGCTCGCGATGCCGATCATGACAAATCGCATCGCCCCGCCGAGCACACCGCGTAAGATGTCGGAGGACTGCGCACCGAGCGCCGTTCGCACTCCGATCTCGTGCGTGCGCTGGGCAACGGTGTAGGACATCACGCTGTGGATGCCGATCGCGGCCAGGAGGAGCGCGACGATTGCGAATGCCGCCATCATCTCACTCGTGAGGCGCTGCGGAGAGAGCGACGTGCGGTGCAGGTGATCGAGCGTGAATACGCTTCCCGGCGCCACTATCGGTGCAACGCTCGCGATCGCGCGCTCGATGCGCGGCGTCATTGCCGCGGGATCCTCTGTCGTACGGGCGACGAGCGACATCGTGCGCCAGGGATGCGCCTGCGCGACCGGCACGTAGTACGTCGGCGCCGCAGCTGGACCGACGTTCGGGTTGAAGAGCACGTCGCCGACGACGCCAATGACAGTCGACATCGTGCTGTCGTTGCATGCGCAGCCGATCCGCTTGCCGAGCGGGCTTTGTCCCGGCCAATAGGCGCGCGCCATCGACTCACTCACCACGATCACCGTGTACGACGTCGAGTCGTCGTGATTCGTGAATGAGCGTCCGCTCAATATCGGAATGCCCATCGTTGCGAAATAGCCAGGCGTCACCATCTGCGAGCGCGGCGTGCGCGCCGGATCGCTACGCGTGGGCCTTCGCTCACCCTCGAGGAAGATCCGCGACCGATACTCGCTCCACTCGGGCGGCAGGAGGGTCGTGAACGCCGCGTCTTCGACGCCGGCTTCGGCGCGCACCGCCGCCAACACGCCGTCGTACATCGTTTCGGCCGCCGCCGTCGTCGCGTATCGCGCGATCGGCGCC
>QHUV01000468.1 GCA_003222065.1 Gemmatimonadota bacterium
CGCCTCCGCTTGCAGGATGGGCCCACGGCCGCGCGAGAAAAGTGGCAGCGGCAGCGATACCCCCACGACCGGCAACAGCCCGGGATTGGTCGAGTCGCCCCAGTCGAAACCGCCGATGAGGCTGAGGGCGCCCCACACGCTGCGTCGCTGCAGCGTCGCCGCCAGCCGCGACGAGTTGAGCGTTTGCTGAGCGGCGGCCACCTCGAGCGTCGACACGACGGGAACGTTCCCGTCGCCGTCGACATCGGTCGGCACCGCGAGGGAATCCGACGGTGTGATCTCTGCTTGCGTCGCGATCAAGCCCATGATCGTCTGCAAATCGAGGAGCGTCGAGACGTATGTCAGCGAGTCCGTTGCCGCGACGTTCGCCTGTTGCCCCGCGTTCACCGTCGCCAGCTCAACGTCCAGATTGCTCGCGTCTCCCGCATCGCGGCGTACGACCGCCATCCGCCGCAGGCTGTCCGCGTCCTGCGCGTTGCGCCGCGAGAGTCGGGCGTGCTCACGTGAGGCAAGCGGGCGGGTGTACGTGGTGTCGGCGTCCAGCACCGCCGAGGCGCGCTGAAAGGCGTAGTGATACTGCGCCGCGCCCCGTGCCGCCGCCGCCGAGCCAACCCGCGGACCGCGCAACCAGGGGAAGTCGAGTGGAAGCTCGAGGGTCGAATGATATGGTGGCGCATCCTTGGTGTAACTCGCGGCAAGCGTCGGATTCGGTAATGCGCGCGCCGTGATGAGCGCCGCGAGCGCGACCGCGGTGTCGGCCTGTGCGACAGCCAGGCGCGGCCCGACGGTGACTGCCGCGTCAACCGCCTCCGCCCGCGTCACTGGCCGCTGCCCCCGCGCCTCCATCACACTCCCACTCGCGGCGACGACCACCCAGACGACAATTCGCCCGAACCGAACACCCATAGCCTTTTGTTGCTAGTGCTTGGACAAGGCTATTCCCCCAACCTGACAGGACGATGACAGGCGCCTTGACCGTTGCGCGAGACGTGTCTCGCGTGCAGCGTCAGGCCTGGCGAGAGGTGGCCGGTCATGAATGATTTGTTCCTTCGATCAACGATCGCTTGGGTGGCATTGTGCGTCGCCGCGGCACGCGTGTGTGCTCAGTCGGCGGCAGAAGATCACTCCTTCCGCACTGCTCGTGCCCCGGTCGATCACGCAACCGCGATTTGGGCTGCCTCGGGTGCGTTGCTCGTCGGGTCTGTGGTGTTCGACGAGCGCTTGCGGGCGCTCGCCATCGCCAATCACACGCCTGCTCTCGACCGTTTTGCGGGTGGCGCTGACGTCATCGGCACCGCTGGGCACATCGTACCGGCGCTCGTGACGACCTATGTCGTAACGCGACTGATCGGTCGCCGTTCACTCGCCGACGCCGCGTTGCGCGTGGGATTGAGCTATGCGACGGCGGATGCCATCGAGGCGCTCCTCAAGCCAGCTCTTGGCCGCGGACGCCCATACACCGATCACGAGCCGCTGACGTTTCGCCCGTTGACGTCGAACGACGACTTCCACTCTCTTCCGTCGGCCCATGTGGTTCACATCGCGAGTCTCACGACGGCCGTGGCAATGGAAGCAAATCGACCTTGGGTATCAGTCGTATCCGTCGTAGCGATCTCGTACGTCGGTGCTCAACGTGTATACCGCGACCAGCACTGGACCAGCGACATCGTCCTGAGCGGTATGCTTGGCGTGGAGGCGGCGCGCGCAACGATGCAGTGGCTCCGTGCGCGCGAGACTCGCTGAACGCTCAACGCTCAACGCTCAACGCAAACCGCACCGACACTCGCGTCCCCGCGCCCAACTCGGACGCAAGCGCGATCTCAGCGCCGTGCGCGTCGGCGATCCACTTCGCGATCGACAGCCCCAGGCCGGCGCCATCGGGAGCTCCGCCATTTCCGCGAGTCCTCGCCGGATCGCCTCGGTAGAATCGCTCGAACACATGCGGCAGCTGTTCGGGGGCAATGCCGACGCCTGTGTCCTCGACGACGAGCGTCGGCCGATCCGCCGGCGATCCAACGCGCACGCGAACTCGGCCACCCTGCGCCGTGAATTTCACGGCATTGTCGAGGAGGATCATCACCATTTGCCGCAGCAGCGTCGGGTCGCCCTGTACGGGCGCCTCATCGAACTCCTCCAGCTCGACGGCGACGCCTTTGGCCTGCGCGATGACGCGCGCCGCGCCGGCGGCGTCGAGCGTCAAGTCGTCGAGATAGACGCGCTCGCACGCGATCGGCCGCTCGCCGGCGTCGGCCCGCGCGAGAATGAGCAAATCCTCGACGATGCTGCCAAGCCGTTTCGCCTCCCGCTCGATGCCGAGGAGCGCTTCTTGATAGTCCCCGGCCGGGCGGGGCTGCTGGAGGGCGACTTCGGCTCGGCTTCGCAGGACGGTGAGCGGGGTGCGAAGCTCGTGGGCCGCATCGGCCATGAAGCGCCGCATGTGCTCGATCGTCCGCTCCACCGGGGCCGTCGACTTGCGCACGAGAAACCATCCGCCGACGACGACGAGCAGGAGCGCGGCCGCCGCCGCGGCGCCAAACGTTGCGATCAACGCCGCATAACGATCCTCGAGCTCCACCTTGTCGGCGACGGCGACCGCAACCATCGGTGCGCCGCTCGCGAGCGTGAAGCGCTCGGCGCGCAATCGCAACGTGTTGCCGCGATGGGGATCCTGCTCGCGCTGAATGCTGCCGGCGTGCAATGCATCGCGCGCGGCGAGCGCGATCCACTGCGGGGTGCGCGCCGGGGTCACCGGCTCGGCCGCGCCGTTGAAGAGGTAGAGCGTCCGGTCGGGAATGTGGAGTTCCTCCACCGCATCCACGACCTGGCCGCGGGCGGTTCTCGATTCCATCTCGCGAATGCGCGCCGCCCGTTCGACCTCCACCGTCGCATCATGCAATGAGTCGTCGAGCTGTTGCGCGAACTGTCGGCCAATGACGACGAAGAGACCGGCGCCGAGCAGGACGAGAATTGCGCCGAATGTCGCGAGATACCAGGCGGTAAGGCCGAGCCGAAGCCGGGCCAGGGGCTGCAGCGTCATCCGACGCTCAGTCGCCGAACCGGTAGCCGGCGCCACGCAAGGTGTGGATCAGCTTCGGCTCGAACGCGTCGTCGATTTTCCGGCGCAGTCGCCTAACGAGCACCTCGAGCACGTTCGTGAACGGATCGTGATTGTCATCCCACACGTGCGCGGTGATCGCCGCCCGGTCCACGACCTGCGGGCGACGAGCTCGCGAAAGGCGAACGGCTTCGTCACGTAGTCATCGGCGCCGACCTCGAGCCCCACGACGCGATCGTCGATTGCGTCCCGCGCCGTCAGCATGAGAATCGGCGTCTCGACGCCTCGCCCGCGCAGGTCGCGGCAGAGATCGAGCCCCGATCCGCCCGGCAGCATCACGTCGAGCACGATGACGTCGAAGCTGTTATGCGCCGCTTCGGCGCGGCCTGCCGGCGTCGTTGCCGCCCGCGCGACCTGAATGCCCTGTTCGCGAAATCCCGACTCGAGGATTTTCGCGAGCTCGGGGTCGTCTTCGACGAGTAGCAGCCGCATTTCCGGTAATCTACGCGCCGTGTTCGCTACCCGCGCCGCCGGCGATCCATCGCGCATGCCCCTTGCACGCATCTCCGCCTATGAGCGCACTCCGACCAACGGTATGGGGCGTCGTCCTCGTCATCGCCGTCGTTGCGATCGCGCTCCTCGCATACAGCAGCTGTTATACGAAGCCGTGACCGTCGTTCGTCGTTAGGTCCGGAGATGGCCTTGGACCACGATGGCTCTTCTTGGAGCTCGGAGCAGGAGGGCCCGAAGTTCGCGAGCGCTCGGTGACGTCGAACGACGTCCTGCGGGCACCGCTGGCCT
>QHUV01000469.1 GCA_003222065.1 Gemmatimonadota bacterium
ACGAGCGCCGCATCGGGCTCGAGCAGGCCGGTGAGATAATTGAACGACGGTGACTGATAGAAGGACAAATAATCCTGTGGCGGTTCATGCGCGCCCAAGGCGACGACGACGCCTTCAGGGATCTGAGCGAGCAGGGCGCTGCGTCGCTGCGCGTACTCGGCGGCGGTGAATTGTCCGAGAGAGCCTCGGGCAATTCCGAGCGAGAGCAGGGCCGGTAGCCAGAGGCGACTGATCACGATTACGAATGGAGTGAGTCCTGACGGACGAAAACCAGGACGCAGGCGAAAGCGCGATGATGCCGGCGAAATTTAGCCGGCGCCGCGAATGAGGCGATACAGTAGCCCGAGGACTCTCCAACTATGAGGCTGGTGCGTATAATTGCCCGAGCTCGCAAGAGATTTTCGGACCAACTCCTCCGGACATGAGCCGCGTTCCGACCATGAATGACATCCGGCTGGCGGTGATGATGATGCTCGTTGTGCCGGGAACACTCGCGGCGCAGTCCTCCGTGGTGACGATCCGCGCCGGGCGGCTCCTCGATGGGCAAGGCATCGCAACGCAGAACGCGACGGTCGTCGTCGAGCGAGGGGCGATCACCCGCGTCGATCGAGGCGCGAAGAAAGGCGCTGTGACGTACGATCTCGGTCGCTACACCGTGCTCCCGGGACTGATCGACGGGCACGCTCACCCGAGCTGGTACTTCAACCGGAGTGGCCGGTATCACACGCCCAGCGATGGGGACACGCCGGTACAGTCGATGCTGGCGATGGCCGGGAATGCCTTCGCGACGCTGGCGTCAGGCGTGACGACGGTTCAGAGTCCGGGCTCGCCCGAAGACAAGGACCTGCGTGACTTCATTGCATCCGGCTCGATACCGGGTCCGAGAATACTCACCTCCCTGCAGCCAATCAGCAGTCCGCGCCTAACGCCTGACACGCTGCGCGCGATCGTGCGTCAGCGTAAGGCGGAGGGCGCGGACTTCATCAAGATTTTCGCGTCGCAGAGCATTCGCGACGGGGGCACGCAGACGTTGACGCAGGAGCAACTCGATGCGATTTGCGGCGAAGCGAAGGCACAGGGCCTGCGCACGCTCGTGCACGCGCACAGCGCCGAGAGCATGAAGGCGGCGACCCTTGCCGGTTGTACGCAGATCGAGCACGGCGTCTTCGCGACGGATGAGGTGCTGCGGCTGATGGCGGAGCGCGGGACGTACTTCGATCCGCAATGCGGTTTGGTCTTCCGCAACTATCTCGAGAATCGCGCGAAATACGAGGGGATCGGCAATTACAACGAGGCCGGATTCGCGGCGATGGAGAAGGCGATTCCGCTCGCGGTCGCGGCGTTCAAGCGCGCCCGCGCGACGCCGGGACTCAAAATCGTGTGGGGCACCGATGCCGTCGCCGGCGCGCACGGACGAAACGTCGAGGATCTGATTTGCCGCGTGCAGGATGGCGGGCAGACGCCGATGGAGGCCATTGTCTCGGCGACGTCGCGCGGGGCTCAAGCGTTAGGCATGGCGAACCTGATCGGTTCGATCGCGCCCGGACTACAGGCGGACCTGATCGCGGTCGACGGCGATCCGTCGACGGATATCACGGCGCTTCGGCGCGTCGTGTTCGTGATGAAAGGGGGGAGGGTTTACCGGTGGGATGGGGAGAGACCATAAGCGCAACTGCGGAGAGCGTGAGCGTTATGGCGCAATCCGCTCGAGCTCGGCCCGCCTAACGGTTACGCGCGGATGGTCGGGGTCGGTGAGGTCGAGCTGATGCCAGGGCACGCGGATACGTTGTTCCAGACGACGTTGGAGCCCGCCGAAAAGTGGCACGAGCGTCGACAGCTCGCCGAAACGCTCGAGCAGCGCACCTCGACCGAGATGGACTTCGACGAGGATGAGATCGGTGCCTTGACGCTCGGCGATGAGCTCCTCGATGCGGCCGACCGACCGGCCGTCGGCATCGCGGAGTCGTTTGCCGAGGAGCTCCTCGACGCGTGCTTCGCGGAAGGTCTCGCTGATGGCAGAGCGCGGGACGTACTTCGATCCGCAATGCGGTTTGGTCCGCGACCCACTCCCCGAGCCGCCGGTTGAGCCGGCGGGCGAGCGTAACTGGGCCGACCTCGACGTATCGCACGCGCGGCGGCTCACCCTGGCGCAGCTCGAGCACGATGCCGTCGACCTTTCCCGCGTTCTGGCCTCTCGCGTCGAGGAGCTGGTTGTCGAGGACGTCACGCACGAGACAGACGCGCATCATGAACCTCCGATGATCTCGAGTGGAATCGACACGACGGCGACGGCACCCGCGAGCAGCGTGATGATGAGCACACACAAATTGCCCAACCAACCGTTCGTGTGCTCGCCGAGATACTTGCGATCGTTCATGAGCACGAGAAATGGCACGATCGCGATCGGCAACGACGCTGCCGTCAGCGCCATGGAGAGCGTGGTGAGCTTGAGCGGATCGAGGCCGATGAGCACCAGCAGCATGGGCACGACCAGCACGATGCTATACGTGAGGCTGAAGCGCGCGTCCTCGCGGGGCTCGAGATCTTCGCCCCAGTTCCAGCCGAAGCCCTGCGCGATCTGGTATGCGAGGGCGAGCGCGATCTCGGCCGTCGCGCCGAGGCAGGTGACGAAGAGACATCCGGCAAAGAGAAAAAAGCCGACGCGTCCCCACGGCGACGCGAGAAGCTGCGGCAACTGATGGTAGTCGTCGACGGATACGCCGCGCGGCGCGAGCACGAGGGCGGCGACGACGAGCACGGCGATCGACAGGAAGCCACCGAAACCCATGCCGATCGCCGCAATGACGCGATTTGGGCCGAGATAGGTCACGTCCCACTCTTCTTCGATGGCGCCCGATGAGTAAAAGTAAAACAAGTAAGGCGAGATCGACGCGCCGAGAATGCTGACGGCGATGAACCAATAGTGCGCCGGCTCTTTCGACGGCAGCGAAGGAATGAGCCCGGCGCCGAACGGGTGCCAATCCGGTCCGAGACGAACGGCGGCGACGACGAAGGCGATCGTGATCAGGCCGAGTATCGAGACG
>QHUV01000470.1 GCA_003222065.1 Gemmatimonadota bacterium
CTTCCGTTCGGACGACGGCGGGAAAACCTGGCAGCGCACGAGCGGCGATCAGAAATGGATGGTGCGGCCCTGGTACTACTCCGTCGTTAGGGCCGATCCGAACGACGCGAACACGATGTACGTCATGAATCTTTCCACCTGGCGCTCGATCGACGGCGGGCGGACCTTCACTCGCCTCCGCGTGCCGCACGGCGATACGCACGATTTGTGGATCGACCCCAAGGATTCAAAGAGACTCATCAGCGGTAACGACGGCGGCGCGACGATCAGCGTCGACGGCGGCGAGAGCTGGTCGAGCATCATGAACCAGCCGACGGCCCAGTTCTACCACGTCACGACCGATGACCAGTTTCCGTATCGGATCTACGGCGCCCAGCAGGACAACACGACCGTCTCGACACTCAGCCGATCCGACGATGGCATCATCTCACGTGAAGATTGGTACTCGGTGGGCGGCGGCGAGTCCGGCTACATCGCCCCCAAACCGGGCGATCCGAACACCGTGATCGCCGGCACCTACACGGGCACGTTGACGCGATACGACGTGAGGACGCACGACAGCAAAGACATCAGTGTCGGTCTGAACAATTACGATGGCTTGCCCGCATCCGCGGTCCCAAACCGCTTTCAATGGACGTTTCCAATTCTTTACTCCCGGCACAGGCCTAACGAGCTCTACGTCGCCGCCAATCGTGTCTTTCGCTCGACGAACGACGGCGATAGTTGGGAGGTGGTAAGTCCCGACCTCACGCTGCACGATCCGGCAACGCTCGGTCCCGTCGGCGGACCGGTGACGCTCGACATGACCGGCACCGAGTGGTACGCGAGCATCTTTGCGCTCGCCGAATCGCCCGTGACCGCCGGCGTATTCTGGGCGGGATCGGACGATGGCTTGATTCACCTGACGCGCGACGGCGCAAAGGCCTGGACCAACGTCACGCCGCGCGATATGGCGAAGTTCACTCGCGTCTCGATCATCGAGCCGTCACACTTCGATGCCGGAACCGCGTATGTTGCCGCCAACCGCTACCAGCTCGACGACCTGCGTCCGTATCTATGGAAAACGACCGACTTCGGCCGCTCGTGGACGCGCATCGACGCCGGGATTCCGTCCGGCGCGTACACGCGCACGATTCGCGAGGATCCCGTTAGGCGCGGTTTGCTCTTCGTCGGCACCGAGATCGGCCTCTGGTACTCCACCGACGACGGTGGCCAGTGGCGCTCGTTGCAGCTCAATCTGCCGCGCGTTTCCGTTCGCGACCTCCACGTGCACGGCGGGGACCTCATCGCCGCGACGCACGGCCGAGCATTCTGGGTCCTCGATGACCTGTCGCCGCTGCGTCAGATGACCGATGCCATTCGCGCCGAAGCCGTACACCTCTTTGTTCCGGATACCGCGATCCGCTTCGCCGGTGGCAGCCGCCGCTCGGACGACGCCGGTGAGAATCCGCCCTGCTGCCTAACGGTGAACTACTGGCTACGCGAGCGCGTAACCACACCTGTCACCCTCGAGTTTCGCGATGCCGCCGGCAAATCGATTCGTACTTTCACGAGCGCCAAACCGGCCAGCGACAGCGCGAAGAAGGCTGATTCGACCAATAACCGCCTCCAGCCCCAGCCACGCGACACGCTCGCCGAGAAGCGCCGCGGATCGCGCTCGCTCGCCGACGACACCCTCGCCTTCGCGCCCTCCGACTCGGTGGTGACGGCGCGCCCCGGCCTCAATCGTTTCGTGTGGAGTCTGCTCTATCCGGCAACGCGCGAGGTGAAAGGCGTCGTGAATGACGAAGGCGCGACCAATGGCCCGGCCATCACCCCCGGGAGCTATACGGTTCGCCTCACTGTCGCCGGGCAGTCGCATGACCAGCCGGTGGTGCTGCGCGCCGATCCGCGCTTGCGCGCGACGCAGGCAGACTACGACGCCCAGCTCGCTCTCGCGCTCCAGGTGCAACAGACCACGAATGAGCTCAGCGACGCCGTCGGACGCATCATCGACTTACAGCACCAAATCGACGAGCGCGTCGAGCACGCGAAGAAGCAGTCGTACTCCGCGCGCATCGACAGCGCCGCCACGCCGCTTCGTCGCAAGCTGGAGGCAATTCGCGACTCGCTTGTCGAGGTCCACTCGCACGCCGATCAGATCACGCTGCACTATCCCATTCGACTCTACAACATGTTGCTATCGCTGGCCGGCATGGTGCAGAGCAGCCAGAGCGCGCCGACCAAGCAGGAGGGTGAGGTCTACCGTGATCTCGCCATGCAAGTAGCCCGGCACGTCACGAGGTTGCGCGCGCTCGAGACGAACGATGTCGCTGCGTTCAATCGGATGATGCGTGACCTGGATGTGCCTGCGGTTGTAACGGGGAAGTAAATGTCATCCCGAGGAGTTCTTAGGCTTCGCTCACGGCAGTCCTCCGCGAACGAGGGATTTTTTGGCTTCACTGCGCCGCGGTTTGTACAGCGTGATCGCGGACTAACACGGACACGGCACGGACGAACGCGGACGAAGGAGCGACAGCAGCTTCATCACGGATTCCGCGATGAAGCTCGTGTGGTTTAGTCCGTGTTAGTCCGTGCCTGTTGTCCGCGTTAGTCCGCGATCACGCTGCACCAGCCGTGGCGCAACGAAACCTCGTTTCACTCGGCATGACACCAGACCCTTGCTCCCGCGAGTAACGTTCGCACATGCGACCTGTCCTCCTCGCCGTCGACGACGATCCTGAAGTGCTTCGTGCTGTCGATCGCGATCTCCGACGCCGCTACGCCGACCGCTACCGGGTCGTCCGCGCCGAGTCGGGCGCATCGGCGATCGACGCGCTGCGCCGCTTCGAGGAGCGAGGCGACCCCATTGCCCTCGTCGTCGCCGACCAGCGCATGCCGGAGATGACGGGCGTCGAGCTCCTCCAGCAAACAATGAAGCTCGTGCCCGACGCCAAGCGCGTGCTCCTCACGGCGTACGCCGACACCGACGCCGCGATCGACGCCATTAACAAGGCGCGGATCGACAATTATCTCACGAAGCCTTGGGACCCGGATCAGCTCTATTTGTCGCTCGACGAGCTGCTCGACGACTGGCAATCGAGCTTCGTGGCGCCATTCGAGGGGATTCACGTCATCGGCCATCGCTGGTCGCCCAAGTCCCACGATGTGCGCGATTT
>QHUV01000471.1 GCA_003222065.1 Gemmatimonadota bacterium
TGACGCATGCCGCCGGACAATTGATGCGGGTATTCCCGCGCCCGCGAAGCGGGCGCGGGAATTCCTACTATTTGGAGCATCTCCACGGCGCGAGCCCACGCCTCGCGGCGCGGCGCCTTCGCGTGAATCCGCACGACCTCGGCGATCTGCTCACCGATGGTAAAGACGGGATTGAGCGCCGTCATCGGCTCCTGAAACACCATGGCGATGCGCGCGCCACGAACGGCGCGCAGCTCTCGCTCTCCTAGCGTAACCAGGTCGCGCCCCTCGAACAGAATGCGGCTGCCGGACTCGATACGACCCGGAGGCCGAACGAGCCGCAACACCGACAGGGCCGTGACCGACTTGCCACAACCCGACTCTCCCACCAGGCCGATCGTCTCACCGCCCGCGATCGAGAAGGTGACACCATCGACGGCGCGAGCCACGCCCCCTTCGCCAAAGAAGAACGTGCGCAGGTTCTCGATTTGGAGAAGCTGGTCGGCCATGCGGGCGGAATGAGCGTTCATCAACGGGCGTCGCCGCCCGCAAGCTGGTGCGGGTCGAGCGCATCGCGCAAGGCGGTGCCGAAGACGTTGAACGCGAGCACCGTCATGATGATCGCGAGACCTGGAAAGAGCGCGATCCACCACGTCGTCTGGAACGCGTCGCTGCCGTCGAAGAAGATCGAGCCCCAGCTCGCGGTCGGCGCGCGCGCACCGATACCGAGATACGAAAGGCCAGCCTCGAGAATGATGACGTTGGCGACCCCCAATGTCGCCGCGACGAAGACGGGCGTGAGAACATTGGGAAGAACGTGTCGCCAAACGATCCGCAGCCCGGGCGTCCCGAGCGCGCGCGCGGCGAGCGCGTAATCGCGCTGCATAACCGACAGCACCTCGGCGCGCACGAGCCGCGAGACTTCGAACCATCCAGTGAAGCCGATGATGGCAATGAGCGCTCCGAGCGGCACTGGGCTCCAGAGGGCGAGCAGAGCCACCAGTAAGAGGACGCGTGGGATCGAGAGACACGCGTCGAGGAGTCGCATCATGATCGCATCAACGCGGCCGCCGAGATAGCCGGCGACGAGACCGTACGCTGTTCCGACCGTGGCCGAGAGAAGCACCGCGAGCATGGCAACCGAGAGCGAGATGCGGGCCCCGAAGAGCAGGCGACTGAGCAGGTCGCGGCTGTATTGGTCAGTGCCGAGCGGATGCGCGAAGGACGGTGGCCTGGTCTTGAGGCCGACAATGTCCAATTGCTCATTCGGCGAATAGGGGGCGAGGAGTGGCGCGAAGAGCGCGATCAGACAGAGTAGAACGATGAACGCAAGCGACCACCAGAGCGCAGTCGGCGTGCGCCGCGCGCGCGCCGGTTCGTCGGGCGGGATTTGCGCGCTCGTTACCGCCGACGCCAAGCCCGAGGCGGCAAGCCGCTCAGCGGGCGCGGAGACGCGGATCGGCGGCTGCATAGAGCAGATCGGCGAGCAGACTCCCGAGCGTCACCACGATGCCGCCCGCAATGACGGTACCGGTGACGAGATCGTAATCGCGCGAGGCGATCGCGTTAGCGGCAACGTATCCCATTCCCGGCCAAGCGAACACTTTCTCGATGAAGAAGGCACCCCCGACGAGCGAGGGGAGGGAAAGTCCAAGGAGAGTGATCACAGGGAGAAGTGCATTGCGCAGCGCGTGCTTCAAGACAATCATGCGCTCGCCGACTCCCTTTGCGCGCGCGGTGCGTACGAAGTCCTGGGGCAGCACGTCGAGCAAGGCATCGCGTTGATATCTCGCGATGCCGGCGGCGCTGAGCAACGCGAGGGTGATCGCCGGCAGTACGAGGTGCGCGGCGACATCGCGGATCCTACCGCCTAACGACATATAGTCGTGCATGATCTGATCGACCATGCCGCCAGCCGGAAAAATGGGGACCCAGTAGCCGAGCGCGAGCAGTGCCATCAGTGCGAGCCAGAAATCGGGGATCGAGTAGAAGGCCAGGAGTACGCTCGAGAGCATGCGGTCGAGCCAGGTGCCGCGACGAAGGGCCTGGAGCGCGCCGACGGCGACGCCGATCACGAATGACAGCAGCAGCGCCACGCTCATGAGCAGCAGCGTACGCGGTAGCACGTCGACAATGACGTCGCCGACATACCGGTGCATCGAGTGGGAGTAGCCTAACCGCCCGCGAGCCACGTTCCCCACGAAGAGGACGAACTGCTCGACCATCGGCCGATTGTATCCGAACTGCGCGCGCAGCCGATCGCGGACCGCGGGGTTCATCGCCATCTCGCCGGCAAACGAGAAGGGGTCGCCCGGGGCGAGACGGATCAGGAAGAAGCTCACCGTCGTCACGAGAAGGACGACGATGAGCGATTGTCCGACGCGAGCCGCGACGTAACGCCGCACTCAGCCCGGACTCACGGCGTCGCGCCGCCGAGGCCGACGCGGTCGCGGGCGATTCGCTCGTTAGGTGGAATGGTCCAGTCGGGAAGATGAATCGACCAGCCGTCGGCACGGAGCACCGTCGGATGGATGCGGCGTTGAATGCCGGCGACCGTCGATAAATCGTAAAGCCAGACCGCCGGCGCGTCGTCGATCTGCAGCTGAAATGCGCGTCGCATGTACTTGCCCTGCACTTGGTCGAGATCGACCTGCGCGCCGATGCGCCGCAGCTGTTCCTGAATCAGGACTCCGAACGCGACGCGCGGTCGG
This sequence comes from Gemmatimonadota bacterium, assembly GCA_003222065.1. Taxonomy (GTDB): domain Bacteria; phylum Gemmatimonadota; class Gemmatimonadetes; order Gemmatimonadales; family Gemmatimonadaceae; genus AG2. The sequence goes on from QHUV01000471.1 coordinate 2,691, forward strand.
CTCGAGAGCGGGAGGGTCAGCGAGAATCGCAGCGGACGGCCATTCTTCTGCCGCACGGCACCCGGCGACGGTTCGCGCCAGCCCGCGGAGTCGAGCAGCACCTTCGCCGCGTTCACGTCGTAAGGCAGCAGATGAAGCGTGGTATCGGCGTAAGACAGGCTTCGTGGAAACGGACCATAAGACATCCGACCGAAAGTTCCATACACGTTCTGCAGCATCGCTTTCCGATCGAGCGCCATTGAGAGCGCTCGACGCACCTGCCGATCACCGAAGATCGAGTGTGGACGCGTCGCATCCTTGGCATCGACGAGATTGAAGCCGAGGAATGCGTACTGCAGGCTCGGGTAGGGAAGCGTCCGGTCAGCCTTGCTGCTATCGACGAGACGCAACTGGTCCGGCGGGACGAACTCCAGGAAGTCGGCTTGACCGTTCAGGAGCTGCGCGAGCGCCGCGCCGGCGTCGGGAACCATGCTCCACACGACCCGATCCAACTTCGGGCGGCCGCGGTAGTTTGCCGTGTCCGCCACGATCTCGAGGCGCTGTCCCGCATCCCATCGCGCGAGACGGAACTGTCCGCTGCCGATTCCTTTGCGCGTGACGTCCGATGTGCGAAGCTGCTCCGGAGGAATGTCTTTGTATACGTGCTCCGGAACGATGTAAATCTGGTAGACGAAATCGTAAAACGCTTCCGGCCGCTTCTGCTTGTACCACACGACAGCCGTTAGGGAATCACGTACCGACACCGAATCGATCGTCGAGATCTCCGACGTCACGTTCGAGCCAACCTTAGGGTCCGTGAAGATCCGATAGCTGTAGCGAACGTCGCTTGCGCGGACCGGCTGGCCGTCGTGCCATCGCGCGCGTGGGTTGATGTGGAACGCGACCGAGAGCGAATCGCGCGACCATTCCCAGCGATCGGCGAGGCGCGGTTTGAACCCCTTGTCGCCGATCGTATTCAGGTCGTCGCTGATGTCGGCCAGGCGGTCGAAGAGCTGGTCCTGAACAGCTCTGCCGACCTGATCGAATACGTGGGGCGGGAAGATCGTCGCAGCATCGGCCGGCACGGAGATCGCCATCGTGCCTCCCGTCGCTGCTCCAGGTGAATTGCCTTCGCGGCCGCCACAACCAGCGACGGCGAGACACACTGCGAGTGAGAGAAGTTTTGTGCGCATGGTGGGAAGGAGAATGCGCCCGCATCGACGGCGCGAGGAAGGGAGCTGCATTACCGCCGCCAGGTCCAAGCGTCGTCAAGATAGCGCTCGCGGAGCTGCTTTGCGCGCTCGACGACTGCCGAATCGTCTTCGATCTCGTGGGCGTCCGAGTCCTCAGCCGAGCGCACCGCCTCGAAGAGTGCTTCGGCGACGGCAACTTCATTCGGCGCGTGACCGAGTGCATCGCGCAGTGTGGCAGGCTTGGGAATCGGCGGGCCGCACTGGATCAAAAGCGAGGACAGTTGCATTTGATCGTCGTCGATGAGGATCGAGCCATGCTGAAGTAGCGCGCCGTCGCATCGCCACTGGGCGCTTCCAACAAGCTTTCGTCCGTCGACGGTGATTTCGCCACGAGATGGATGGTGAAAGCAGGGGAGGAGACCCGGCTGTGCTCGTTCCAAATCACTCTGCCGGGATGAATTCGGCGGATCGCCGGCCACCATCGCCACGCCGGCGCCGAGCTGCCGCAGTCCGGCGAGCAAGAGACGATTGATGCGACCATAAGATTCGCGCAGGTCGCCAGCGTCGACGATCGGTCCGACGACCGAGTACGTCACCTCGCGGTCGTGCAGAATAGCGCGGCCGCCGGTCGGTCGTCGAACGACGTCGATCCCCCGCTCGAGGAGCCGTGCGAGATCGTAGCCGCCACGCGCCGTCTGATTTCGACCGAGAGAAAGCGTCGGGGCAACCCAGGAGTACACGCGGAACACCCAATCACCTGTCTCGCGCGCATGCCACATGAGCGCCTCATCTAGGGCCATGTTGACGGCGCCGCTACCCGGCGGAGAATGAAGTAAACGCCACATTGCCTGAAGGTTGGTACACGAGCGACGGATTTGCTTGCAGATTTCCTTAGATTCCAATCGCACTCCAGTGACGAACGATAAAAGCTGGGACGCCACGGCGTCTCGTGAGGTCTCCGCATGATCAGCAAGCAGTTGACAGATTCCGCCGAGCCGCACATGGACGGCGGCAGCTTCGCGCCACGTCACATCGGGCCTTCCGACGACGAGCAGCGAGAGATGCTGCAGACGCTCGGTTACGACTCCCTCGACGCCCTGATCGACGACACGGTGCCGCCGACGATCCGCTTGGGCCGGCCGCTGGCGATTCACCGGGGACTGAGTGAGTTCGAAGCGCTCGCCAATCTGCGCCGCATCGCCAAGCAGAACGAAGTTTGCCGGTCATATCTTGGCCTGGGTTATCACGACTGCATAACGCCACCGGTGATCCAGCGCAACGTGCTGGAGAATCCCGGATGGTACACGGCGTACACGCCGTATCAGGCGGAGATCGCGCAAGGTCGGCTGGAAGCGCTGCTCAACTTCCAGACGATGATCATGGACCTCACCGGCTTCGAGATCGCCAACGCGTCACTTCTCGATGAGGGCACCGCCGCCGCGGAGGCAATGGCAATGGCGTACGCGGCACGTGGGAAGCCCGGGAAGGAGGTCTTCTTTGTCGCCGACAGCTGCCATCCGCAAACCATCGACGTCGTGCGCACGCGTGCACACGCACGTGGCGTCGACGTCGTTGTCGGTGATTTCCGCGAGTACAAATTCGGCAACGATGTTTTTGGTGCGCTCGTGCAGTATCCGACAAGCGACGGCGCGATCA
>QHUV01000041.1 GCA_003222065.1 Gemmatimonadota bacterium
TGTCGCGGTCGTTCGCCGAGCGACAGCGAGACGATCGACCGTGAAAGAAACCCATGCGGGCTCATTGCGTTTGCCGCGATGCGGCACTGGCGCGAGGTACGGTGCATCCGATTCGACAAGAAGGCGATCGTCCGGAATCAAGCGAAGGAGCGCGTCGTCAGTCCACTTCTTGAATGTTATGATGCCACTGAAGGACACGTACCAACCGACGTCGATCGCCGCCCGGGCGAGGTCGTGGGAGCCGGTGAAGCAGTGGAGCACGCCGGTGACCCCAGCGCGCCCGGATGAGAGCACGAGCGCACGCGTGTCGTCTTCGGCGTCTCGCGTGTGCACGACGACGGGCAGACGAAGCCGACGGGCGGCGTCGAGCTGCGCCTCGAAGGCCTCGCGTTGCGCGAGGCGGGGCGAGTTATCGTAGTGATAATCGAGACCACATTCGCCGACGGCTCGCGCGCCACCGCGAAGCGCCTCTTCGAGACGGGGAAGATCTCGCGCCGACGAGAAGGTTGCTGCGTCGTGCGGATGAACGCCGGCCGTGAAGAAGAGGAATTGCGGGTGATTGCGGGCGAGATCGCGGGCGCGCTCGGCGGTGGCGAGGGATTCGCCAATGCAGATGAGAGCGCGCGCGCCGGCGGCCCGTGCGCGCGCAATGACCTCGTCGCGGTCGCCGTCGAATGCCGGATCGGCGAGATGAGCGTGGCTGTCGATGAAATCAGTCATCAAAAAGTGAAAACCGCCGTCGAAACGGCGGTTCCACACTTCCATTGCAGAATTGCGCGCGTGGTCACGCTCAGCGGCTGACCACCGCGCCCTCGGCCCGCGAACGCCGACGCTCCTCGGCCATCGCGCGCGCCTCGCCCTTCCCTTCCACACTCGTAGCGCGTGGCCACTTGCGCTCGATCCAGAGGAGCAACGCACCGGCGACATAAATCGAGCTGAAGGTTCCGGTGAAGATACCAAACGCCATGATCCACGCGAACGGGCGAATGACTTCTCCGGCGAAGAACAGCAAGGCGAGCGTTGCAGCGAGGGTGGTCGCGTGCGTCAGCACTGACCGCGGCAGGGTCTCGTTGATCGAGCGGTTGAGCACATCACGAAGCGACTCCCGACGCTGCTTCTTCAAGTTCTCACGGACACGATCGAAGATGATGATCGTGTCGTTGAGCGAGTAGCCGATCACGGTGAGGATCGCGGCAACGACGGTGAGTGACACCTCGAGTCGCAGCATCGCCATGAAGGCGAGCGTGGTGAGGACGTCGTGCGCCGTGGCGATGACGGCGGCGAGCCCGAATCGCCACTGAAAGCGAACGGCGAGGTAGATCAGCGTCACCACGAATGAAATCAGGACGGCGATTGCCGCCTTGTAGCGCAACTCGGCACCGACGCGAGGTCCAACGAACTCGCTCCGCCCGAACGACACGTCGCCATCGTAGCGCGACTTGAGTGCGGCTTGGATGATGTTCGCTGCACTATCACCGGCCGCGGTGGCAACGCCGGCGTGAGGCTGCGCGCGCACCGTGTACTCGGTGTCCGAACCGAACTTTGTGATCTCCGAATTGGGAAATCCGGCCTGATCAACGACAGCTCGGATGTCATCGACGTGCGGCGGGTGCTTGAACTGCAGTTGCACCAGCGTTCCGCCGGTGAACTCGATGCTGTAGTTCACGCCATGGAACGCAAGGAAGCCGAGACCGATGATGATCCAGGCGATAGTGAGAATCGCCGCCTTCTTCCAATGGCGAATGAAATCGTACTTCGTGTCGTGAAGGATGCGTAGCATTGGCAGCCCCTAGATGCTGAGCGTCTGGGCGCCGCGTGAGCGGTTCAGCCAGATCATGTAGAATGTCCGCACGACGAAAATCGACGTGAAGAGCGACGCGGCAATACCGGCGATGAGGGTCACGGCAAAACCCTTTACGGGTCCCGTGCCGTACTGATAGAGCACGGCGGCAGTGAGCACCGTCGATACGTTCGAGTCGATAATGGCCGGCATCGCATGCCGGAAGCCCTCGTCGATCGCTGTGCGGACGGTCTTGCCGCGATCCAACTCTTCACGAATGCGCTCGAAGATTAGTACGTTCGCATCGACGGCGATACCGATGGAGAGCACGAATCCGGCAAGGCCAGGAAGCGTGAGCACGGCGTCGAAGCCGGCGAGAATGGCGAGCGTGTAAAGGACGTACAGCGCCAACCCAGCCACGGCGAGCGCGCCGGAGAAGCGATAATAGAACAGCATAATGAAAACGACTACCGCAATCGCGATCGCGCCGGCACGGAAGCCCTTCTTGATCGAGTCTTGCCCCATGCTGGGGCCAATGTTGCGAACTTCCGCAACGCGCAGTGGAACGGGGAGCGCGCCTGCCCGAAGCACGAGAGCGAGGTCCTGCGCGGCTTGAATGTCACGGCCGCCCATGGTGATCTGGCCGTTGGTGCCGATGGCGCTCTGGATGATCGGTGGACGACCCATGACGCGGCCGTCGAGGACGATGGCCATGTAGTCGTGCACGTGACGCCCCGTCTCTGCCTTGAATCGCCGACCACCAACGTTGTCGAGCGTGAATTGAACGACCGTCCCCTCGAATTGCGAAGTATTTGGGCGCGCGTCGGTGAGGTACTCACCGGTTATGATCGGCTTCGCGTCGACGACGTAGAATCCCTTGTAGGTCTTGTTCTGCAGAACCGTGGAATCGTTGCTCGGGAGCATCTCCTTGCCCGGCGGCATCGCCGCCTTGATCTCCGGCAATGCGAGAAAGTCCTCCACCTTCTGCGCGTTACTGGACTCGACGAGATACTCGCCCGGCATACCACTCGGGCTCTGTTGAATCATCCCCGAAAAGCCGCCGCCCGTCGGAAGCGTGGCCGCCGTCGTGTCCGCCTTGCTACTGTCGTTCTTTGCTCCCGCACTCTTCGCTGTATCGGTGAGCAGTCCTTGCAGTCCCTTCGACGCCGCCGGCTGAGAAGGCGTCGATGTTCCCTTCGTAGTGGCGAGGCCCTTGTCGCGAACGATCTGATCGAGGCGCGGGAGGACGCGCTCCAACGCCTGGGTCTTGTCGGTAATTCGGAACTCGAGAAACGCCTGCTGCTTTACAATTTCCTTTGCGTGCTCCGGATCTTGAATGCCTGGAATCTGGACGACGATCCGGTCACTTCCCTGCTTCTGTACGATTGCCTCGGATACGCCGATGCCCTCGATGCGATTACGCACAGTTTTCAGCGCACGGTCGATAGCGTCAGGAATCTTGTCGGGGGTGATCGCCTGCTTCGATTCGTCGACCTCGAGCGCGAGGTAAGTGCCGCCCTGAAGATCCAGTCCTCTGCGCAAGGGAACGCGGCGCTGCACAACGTCGGTCATGACACCGCCAGCTCCGGGCTGGCGAACCGTGACGTTGCGAGGAAAGAGCGCCCAAACAGACAGAATACATAACGCGACGATGGCGCCGATGCGGTACTTCAGGTTGGACATGGCCCGACCAGAAAAATGAGGAGGGAGGTCTTTCGAGCAGCTTCTAAGGGTATCTCACGCTTCGACTTGAGTCAACGCGGCGCGAGCAGCGCGCTCGTCTGCTCGGAGCTGAGCAACGAGCGCATCTGGGGACTCGAATCGCATCGTCTCACGTAGTCGCTGAACGAATTCCACACGAACGGGTGCGCCGTACCAGTCGCCACCGGCATCGAAGAGGTGTACCTCGAGCGAGAGCGTCGCGTCGCCGAACGTAGGACGCGGACCGAGGTTCATCATACCGCCGAATGACCCGAGCGCGGACTGCACGAAGACCGCGTATACACCGGGAGGCGGAAGAAGTTTGCGCTGCGATGGCAGCGCGATGTTGAGCGTTGGAAAGCCGAGGAGGCGGCCGCGCTCGTTGCCGTGTCCGACGCGTCCGATGAAGGCGTAGCGACGCCCGAGGAGTCGTTGTGCACTCGCTAAGTCGCCATACGACACGGCGCGTCGGATCGCGCTCGACGAAACTGGCAAGCCATCGACCGATATCGCCTCGACGACGGCGACAGTAAAATCGTGCCGCTCGCCGAGCTCGCGGAGGACCTTCACATCGCCGGCACGGCCGCGGCCAAAGCCGTGGTCGTAGCCAATCACTAACTCCTGAAGACAGAAGCGTTCAAGCAGAATGCGCTCGACGAACTCGGTCGGGTCGAGCGCCGCGAGTGCCGACGTGAAGGGCAGGACGGCAACGTAGTCGAGACCGCTTTCGGCGATGCACTCGAGCTTTTCCTCGGTGGTGGAGAGCAAGAGCGGCGCAGCCGTCGGATTGACTATCTCCAGCGGATGCGGGAGAAAGGTGACCAAGAGGCTAGGCAGCGAGCGAGCCGTGGCGCGCTCGACGACCCGCGCGAGCAGGTCTTGGTGGCCGACGTGAACGCCGTCGAAGGTACCGATGGTGATCACGGTACCTAACGAGAGATTCGGCAGCGCGCTCGGTTTCGACACCCGTTCAGGCATCCCGGATGACGGCGCGCGGCTGAAGAGTCGCGCCTTCGCGCTGGGCGACGGCAACGAGGTCGCCGTCCGCGTCGACGAGGGCGACGAGCGGCGCGTCGACGCGGGCTTCGACGGCGTTGCCGTGAAGCACGCGACGGAGATCATCCGCGGCGACGGATTGCGTTGGGAAGTGAGGAATTGCTGAACGCAAGGGCGCGAGGGTGAGGTTTTCGCCGTCCAGGTCGGCGAGCGACAGCCCCTCCGCCACGTCAAACACGCCGCAGCGTGTTCGACGCAGCGCCGTCAGGTGCGCGGCGCTCCCGGTGGCCCGCCCGAGGTCGCGCGCGAGCGCGCGCACGTAAGTGCCGCCGCCGCAGGCGATGGTGACATCCATCGTCGTTAGGGTACGTCGCCGCACGATCCACTCGTGCACAACGACGGATACCGGCGTCAGGGTGAGCGGTGTCCCCGCGCGGGCCGCGGTGTACGCACGCTTGCCCGCAACTTTTTTTGCCGAGTAGTCCGGCGGGCGCTGAAGAATCGATCCCGTCAACGAATCAATGGCCTCGTCGACATCTTTTGCCGACGGAGGAGCGGCGATGCGAGTGACTTCGCCGGTCGGGTCATCGGTCGAGGTTTCGGCGCCGAAGCTGATCGTCGCATCGTAGACCTTGGGCTCGTCATCGACATACCGCGCGAGGCGCGTAGCGCGGCCGACGAGAAGGACGAGCAGTCCGGTCGCGAAGGGATCGAGCGTGCCAGTGTGACCGACACGGCGTGTCCGCAATGAGCGACGCGCCAGGGCGACGACGTCGTGGGACGTCACACCGGGGCCCTTGTCGACGAGCAACAGGCCGTCAGTCGCCGTCGTCCTCACCGGAAGCGCGCGGAGGAGCATCCTTTAGTTGCGAAAGCAGTGATTCAATGCGCGCGGCGCGGGCGATGCTCTCGTCAGGCTTGAAGACGATTTCGGGCGCGAGACGAAGCCGCAGCGCGCGCCCGATGCGAGCGCGCAGGTGACCGGCGACGCTGGCGAGACCGTCGGACGTCGCGGCGCGCTCGGCCTCGGACCCATAGATGCTGACGAACACGGTGGCGACTCGCAGATCGCGCGACACGTCGACGCCGGTGACGGTGACGAGGCCCACGATGCGCGGATCCTTCACATCCTGGCTGAGAAAGGTCGCGACTTCGACGCGAATCGCCTCGGCGACCCGGTCCGGCCGGCGGTTATTGCTTGCCATACGTCAGAGGAAGCTGGTGGCCGTGTCGACGATCCGGCAGAGTGGATTGGCTTCGATGAAGTGATCGACCGCCTCGAGGACGGATTCCGCGTGGCGGCGCTGCGCGGAGACGATGCACACCGTCAATTCCGCGGATTGCCAGACATCATGGCGCGCCGTCTCGGCGACCGAGACATTGAACTCGTTATGCAGTCGGTCCTTGAGGCTCTTGAGCACCGACCGCTTGTCCTTGAGCGAGTGAGCGGCCGCGAGGTGCAGCTCGAAAGAGCGCACGCCGATGACCACGGACGTAAGTCGACCGTCGGCTCAGCCGGCGGTCGATTCGAGGGTGCGCGCCACCTGCTCCGTGCGGTAGCATTCGATCACATCACCGACTTTGAGATCGTTGAAGTTCTCGATGCCGATGCCACACTCGAAGCCCTCGCGTACCTCGCGTACGTCTTCCTTGAATCTGCGAAGCGAAGCGATCGTGCCGTCATAGACTTCCACGGCGTCGCGGATTACGCGAACGCGGCCCTGGCGGTTGATGACGCCGCTGCGCACAGAGCAACCAGCGATGGTGCCAATGCGCGAGATCTTGAAGACTTCGCGCACCTCGGCGTCACCGAGGATGACTTCACGCTGTTCCGGCCGAAGGAGGCCTTCCAGCGCCGCCCGCACGTCGTTCACGGCCTCGTAGATGATGCGGTAGAGCCGAATGTCGACCCCTTCGCGCTCGGCGGCGGTGCGAGCGTTGTTATCGGGACGGACGTGGAAGCCAAGAATGATGGCGCCCGATGCCTTGGCGAGAAGAATGTCGCCTTCGGTGATCGCGCCGACGCCGCGGTGCACGATCTCGACCTTTACCTCGCCCGTAGAGAGCTGCACGAGCGCATCGGCGAGTGCTTCGGCGGGACCACCCTGGTCGGCCTTGATCAGGATGCTGAGCGTGCGCTGCTCGCCGGCCGCCGACTGCGCCATGAAGTCCTCGAGCGACACGCCGCCACGCGAGGTGCGACGACTCTTCGCTTCGCGATCGAGGCGCTGACGACGCTGAGCGACGTCGCGAGCGGCAGTCGCGTCCTCGACAACCAGCAGCTGATCGCCGGCCATCGGCACGCCTTCAATGCCGAGCACCTGCGTCGGAATCGCCGGGCCGGCGGACTTGATGATCTTTCCGCGCTCGTCGAACAACGCGCGTACACGTCCGGAGAACAAACCACAAATGAAGTCGTCTCCGACACGCAGCGTACCGTTGCGTACGAGCACCGTCGCGACCGGTCCCTTCCCGGGGTCGAGCTGTGCTTCGACGACCGCTCCCTCGGCACGACGGTCAGGGTTGGCCTTGAGGTCGAGGATTTCGGCCTGCAGCAAGATGCCATCGAGCAGTTGATCGACGTTCGTGCCCTTTTTTGCCGAGATCTCGGCGGAGAGCACCTGGCCGCCGAATTCCTCGAGGACGACGCCGTGCTGCAGCAACTCCTGCTTGACGCGCGCGGGATTCGCCTGGGGCAAGTCGATCTTGTTGATCGCCACGATGAGCGGGACGGCGGCGTTCCTGGCGTGCGAGATCGCTTCGACGGTCTGGGGCATGATGCCGTCATCCGCGGCGACGACGAGAACGACGATGTCCGTCACTTGTGCGCCGCGGGCACGCATCGCGGTGAAAGCCTCGTGGCCCGGTGTGTCGAGGAAGCTGATCTCTTTGCCGTTAGGCAGCGTCACATGGTAGGCGCCGATGTGCTGCGTGATGCCACCGGCCTCGCCGGCGACGACATTCGCCTTGCGGATGTAGTCGAGCAGTGACGTCTTTCCGTGGTCGACGTGGCCCATGATCGTGACGACCGGCGGACGGAATGCCAGGTCCTCGGGACGGTCGATCGTCTCGGTCGCTGAGTCTTCGGCTTGATAGGCGTCTTCACGAACGGCCTCGAAGCCGAACTCACCAGCGATCAGCTCGATCTGGTCGAAGTCGAGTCGCTGATTGATGGTGACCATGAGACCGAGATTCTTGAAGGCGAACGCAACGATCTCCGTGGCGGGAACCTTTAGAATCTGCGCAAGTTCGCTGACGGTGATGAATTCGTTGACGCGAACGGTCTTGCGCTCGCGCTCGGCCTCCGCGGCGCGCGCGGCCTCCATCTCCTCGCGCACGCCACGCCGCAGGTCGCTCGAGCTGCGGCGCTGCGGTGCGCCACGCATGGTCGCCATCGTCTTGGAGATGTTCGCATCCACTGCTTCCTGATCGACCGCGCCCCGCTTTCCCTTCTTGCGCCGGCCGCGCTCGACGTGGGCACCACCGGGTTGTTGTTGGCGATCGTCACGGCGCGTGGGCGCGGCGGTACCGCCCGGCGCGGCTGACGCAATGGGGCGCGGCGGCATAAAGGACCCACTGCTGGCCACCGGCCGGGGCCGCGGCGCGCCAGGAGTGATCGGACGCGGACGCGGCCGATCGGGCGCACCCGTGACGGACGACGGGGCCGATGGTCGTGACGGCGGCGCGTGCGCCGCGGGCGCGCGGGTCTCGTCCGGAAAGCGGGATGGCGCCGTGGGCGAGATGCGCGGCTCTGGCTCCTCCGGCGGAATGGGCCCGGATGGCGCCGAGGGCCGCTCGATCGTCGGCGCCGTTGCCTCAACCGCGGCACCTCGCTCGGCGGCCGACTCGCGCTCATGGTCGATGACGAAGGTGGAATCGGCCGCGTCCTCGTTAGGCTCGGCGAGCGGCGCGAGCGTCGTGTCCTCGGAGTCCAGCGGAGCGGCCACGATCTCGGAGCGACGACGACGACGAATGCCGGCGTCACCGGCCACCGCTGCCGCTGGCTCGGGCGTGGAAACCGCCGCTGTCGAGCGGCGGCGACGGGTCGTCGCCGCGGGGGCCGCCTGCTTTTCGACGCGCGCGCGTTTCTCACGCTCCCACCGCGCGCGCACGCGAGCGACCTGATCGTCAGTGAGCAAACTCAAATGACTGCGCACAGGAACGTCCATCTGACGAAGTAGCGCGATCACCTCGTCGGACGAGATTCCGAATTCACCAGCCATGTCATGAACACGAAGCTTGCTCAAACACGCCTCCTACGAATCACGAGCGACGCTCGTTGCCACGAGGTCGCGAATCCCGCGGGCAAGCTGCGGATCGACGACGCCGACAGCTGCCGTTTGCTCTCGCCCAACAGCGGCGCCGAGCTCGGCGGCCGTCGGTCCTTCAACGAACATAACACGCCGTGCGCGCAGCAGCGGCACGACCTTCTCCCGACTATTCACCGACGCATCTGGAGCGACGACGGCGAATACCACGTTGCCTTTCTTGATGGCCGCGCGCACCTGCTCGACTCCCACGACCACCGTCCTGGCCCGCACGCCAAGTCCGATGAGTCTGAGCAAGCGCTCAGCGACGTCGCGCTCCACCGAGCTCGCCACCGTGCTCAGGCCGTGGACCCCGCTTCGCCGGGCTCCGGTGAACGCTCACCGCTGCTGGCGACCTCGTCGGAGGTGTCTTCGGTCGTCAGCTCATCAATGATGCCCATGATCCGATCGGCTTCGGTGGGGGCAATGCCCGGAAGCTTTAGTAAATCCTCACGCTCGAGATCGATGATGTCGTTCAACGTTCGGTAGCCGGCTTCCTCGAGCACGGCGACGGTCGCCGGCGGCAAGCCCTGAATGTCGGAGAGCCGCACGTCCGCCATCTCGTCCGACTCCTCCGGGAGCGGCGCGAAGAGCGGCGAGTCCGTACCGCGCTCGAGCCACTCGCGACTCGAATAGAGATCGATCTTCCAGCCGGTGAGCTCTGAAGCGAGTCGCACGTTCTGACCATTGCGGCCGATGGCAAGCGAGAGTTGGTCCTCATCGACGACGGCCTGAATGGTCTTGGTCGTCGGGTCGCTGAAGACACGGGCGACCTTTGCCGGCGCGAGCGCGAGCTTCGCGAACCGCTCCGGATCTGGTGACCAGGGCACAATGTCGATCCGCTCACCGCCCAACTCGTTCACGACTGCCTGAACACGCGAGCCCTTGAGCCCGACGCACGCTCCCACCGGATCGATTGAATCGTCACGCGAGAAAACGGCGATCTTGGTGCGGCTGCCCACCTCGCGTGCCGTCGCTCGAATCTCGACGATGCCCTGCTGGATCTCGGGTACCTCGAGCTTGAAAAGCGCCTTCACGAAGAGCGCGTCCGCGCGACTGAGAATCAATCGCGGTCCCTTCGGCGTCTCCTCCACTCGCTTGAGAACGGCGCGGATTGGCTCGCCCTGATGGAAATGCTCGCGGTGGTTTTGTTCGCGATACGGAATGATTGCCTCCGCCTCGCGGAACTTGTTGAGCATCACCACGAGCTTGCCGCGCTCGATCTGCTGGATCTCGCCGGACAACAGATCGCCAACGCGGGTCGCGAACTCATCGCGGATGCGCGTACGCTCACCTTCGCGAACGCGTTGAATGATCCGTTG
>QHUV01000472.1 GCA_003222065.1 Gemmatimonadota bacterium
TCGGTCACGGCGGGCATGGAGTCGAGCTGCGGCACGCGCGCCGTGAGCTCCTTCCACTCCTTTGGATGATCGGAGATGAACCCGTTGATGCGGCCCATCGTCTCCTTGTTCCGCTGCACGTACTCCGTGGCGATTGTCTGCTTCGCCTCGCTCAGCGGCACCGGCCCCATTGCGCTCATCGCGAGCGCAAGGAATAGCGCGATCGAGAGCGCGCCCAGCGCACGGGCAAAAAGCGGGCGTCGCTCACCGAAAAGGCAGGCGAGACCGAACGAGCCGGCAAGAAGAAGACTCCATCCACGTTCCAAGTTGTGAAACGCGTCCGGCGCACCGTGTCGCCACGTCATCCAGGCGGCAAGGCCGACCCACCCGATCGCAAGCAAGGCTCGTCCGCCGGCCCACCATCCGACGAGGAAACACGCGGCCAGGGCCGGCACGAGCAGATAGATGGTCTGCTCGAGGGGAAGAAAAGCACGGAGCTGGGGCACCGTCGGCACGACGACGAACGCCAGAAGAGCGAGGACGAGTTTTCGCCAGCCCCGCTCTCCTGGACCTATCTGCGTTGTTGTGATAGCGCCTTGGGGCGTCGTCATGCGCTGTTTAGTTAACTCTGCATTCCGCGGATGTACGGAATGAGCGCCAGGTAGCGGGCGCGCTTGATCGCGGTCGAGAGCTGGCGCTGATGGCGCGAGCAAACGCCGCTCAGGCGGCTCGGCAAGATCTTGCCGTGATCGGTGACGAATCGGCCGAGGGTGCGATCGTCCTTGTAATCAATGAAGCGGACGCGCGTCTCGCAGAACGGGCAGGTCTTTTGTGGTCGTCGCATGGGTTACTCCTCATCCTCGTCTTCGTCGGCCTCGCGGCGACGATTCGCCGCGGCCAACTCCTCTTCGCTCATTGGCGGCGCACCGACCTCGTGCTCGTAGAGCGTGAGCAGGTGACGAAGGATCCCGTCGTCGAGCTTGATCGCTCGCTCGTACTCGGGAAGCACCTCGGACTCGACGCCAAAGCGTGCGACGACGTAATAGCCGCTCTCGCGGCGCTTGATGGGAAATGCGAGCTGGCGGCGGCCCCAGTGATTCACTTGGATGTCCTCGGCGCTACCGAGGAGGGCGTGGAACCGACCGAGCCGATCGTTGATGGCGTTGTCTTCGAGCTGAGAGTCGAAGACATACACCGCCTCATATTGACGCGACATGCGTGGGCAATCCTCCCTTTGGTCGTGACCGCCCCACGCTGGTTGCCGAAGCGCGAGGAGGGTGATTGGCCGGTCCGCGACAAGCTCCGGCCGGCAGAGCCCGAAATGTAGCTCGCTGACCGTCCGCCACGAAAGCCCCAGAAAGGAAAATCGCGTCCGAAGTCCTCCCGACGCGATTCATCGCTGCCTAACGCGAAGGTGGATACAGCACTTACCCCGGTGGCTACCAAAGCTACCGGCCGCGGCGGCCCGCTCATCCCGCGCAATATCCGTCACGCAAGCCGACGACATCGCGCCGCGCACATGATGACGATCACAACGGACCGGTGGAACGACCGGTATGGCGCGGACGCAACATGACGAGGGCGGGAGACGGGCAGTTCGTTAGATAGTTCTAACCGATCCGTCTTGCGCGACTGTCCGTCTCCGCGCAGCTTCGTTCGCCGTACACATGAAGTGCTTCTTGCGCAGTCCTACTGACGACCTGCTTCGAGGTGTCCTCATGTCCGCGCGCGAACGAGCGGTGGCAGTCGCCGTGTTGGCAGCGTTTTTGTCGAGTGGTTGCGGCGCCATTCTGCACGGATCCCGACAAAACATCGATGTGCAGTCCTCGCCGAGTGGCGCGCATCTCGAAACGAGCCCGGCGACTGGCACTTACGCGACGCCAACGACACTGAACCTGGAGCGGAAGTTCAGCTACGTGCTGACCTTCACGAGTCCGGGCCACAATCCGGCGACCGCCAATCTCCACAGCAGTGTCGGCACAGGTACCGTGATCGCAGACGTGCTCTTGACTGGGCTAATCGGCGTCCTCGTCGATGGTCTGACGGGCGCGTGGTATGGCCTCAGCCCGGAGACGGTGAACGTGACGCTCACCCCGTCCGATGACGCGTCGGGCGGTACTCCGATCCACATCCAGATCCGTGGGTCGCACGACTCGCAGAAGGTCGAGATTCAATCCGACGCGCCCGGCGTCACCGTGCACGTCGTTCGCCGGTAGGCCGAGCCGCCGGCACACGCCGCCTAACGGCCCGAAGGCTGAGCCGTTAGGCGATCGCCCGCTCTTCCCGGCGTGAGAGCAGCATCGCGCCGGCGTAGATCGCCGCCGCCAGGATGTACAGCGCCTTCACGCCGAACATCATCGAGCTGTACTCGACCATTCCCCCGACAATGGCGCCGAGGAGATTGTACGCGAGCGCCCGCGTCCCATCCGTTCGGCGGCGAAAGAGCGTCGAGAAGATGAGCGCCGCGAAGAACACCGGTAGCGCGACGAGGAAGCCGCCGATCAGCCATTGGGCCATGTTCGCGAGCCGCAGGAGCGCGCTGGCCGGAACCGCGTACGCGAGCGCCAGAGCGGCCAGAAGCCCGCCGAAGAGCCGCTGCGTGGTCTTCGGTGGGTACCGGAGAACCACCAGGTTCGCCGCGAGCACCATGACGAGAATCGACGCGAACACGAGGACGTTCACCGTCCACGTCGATCCGAAGAGAAGCGACATCTCGGTGACACTCTTCGTCTCGACGAGGAGGAACCCGGCGCCCATGAGGAACATCGCGAGGTCACCACCGCCTCGTACCGCGTTCCCGCCACCGATGGCGATGAACGCGCCGGCGATCAGTAGCACGGAGAACAGCGCCTCGAGGTAATGCACGGGAATCGTCTTACCGGCGAGATACAGATACGGCCAATTGTCGCGTGGCAGATCGCGAGCGGTGCTGAGCTCCGCGAGTCGCGTGGGCTCGAGCGCTGGAACTGCCTTCGCGCCGGCGCCGGCGACGAACACATAATTGAAGAGATATCCGGGGCGGAACAGGACGCCCGGCGCCGAGCCGAACGCCTCGCCGAGTATCTGATAGATGTTCGCGGCGATGTACGACTTCGCCGACATGTGATAGGCGAGTAGCGTTCCGTCAGGCTTGAGTCGCGCGCGCGCCGAGGCGAAGGACTCGACCGTGTAGACGTAGTTGTCCAAGCGCACGGAGCTCATGCCCGACAGCAAGGTCTGGCTGTCGAGCGTGCCGAAGATGATCAAGTCATACTTGTGGTTCGTCTTGCGAAGGAATGCGCGCGCGTCGCCGATGTGCAGGTGGACGCGAGGATCGGCGTACGCGTGCTGCGGACTGCCGTTG
>QHUV01000473.1 GCA_003222065.1 Gemmatimonadota bacterium
TCTGATGAACGTACTCGTCAGCGGTGGGACGGGCGCCATTGGTCCCACGGTTGTCAGCGCTCTCATCGCGCGCGGCCATACGGTACGCCTGTTCTCCCGGCACGCCGAACACGATTCGCGCGCGTGGCCGCGAAACGTGAACCCACTCGAGGGTGACGTGACCGATCCGTCCAGTCTCGACGGCGCGGCGGACGGATGTGATGCGGTCGTTCACCTCGTCGGGATCATCGAGGAAGCGCCACCGGACGCGACCTTCCAACGCGTGAACGTCGAGGGGACGCGCAACATCGTTCGCGAAGCGGAGCGGGCCGGGGTACCCAGGTTCGTCTACGTCTCGTCGCTTGGATCCGTGCGCGGTCAGTCGCCGTATCATCGCTCGAAGCGCGACGCCGAAGAGATCGTTCGTGGCTTTGCGCGCGCGTGGATCATCGTGCGGCCAGGTGCCGTGTACGGTCCCGGCGACGGGCACATATCCTCCCTATTGAAGATGGTTCGTACGCTGCCGGCGATCCCACTGATCGGCGACGGCTCTCAGCTCTTTCAGCCCATCTGGCACGAGGACGCCGCCGAGGCGATTGCCCAGGCAGTGGAGCGCGACGACCTCGTCGGCGGTGAGTACGACATTGCCGGCGATGACATGACGTCACAGCGCGACTTGCTGGCTCGGCTCCAACGCCTAACGAATCGCGCGACGATAGGCCTGCCGATCCCCGAGTTGCTGGCGCAGGTCGGGCTCAAGGCCGCCGAGCTGGTTGGTGTCGACGTCGGCTTCAGCGAGACTCAGCTCCAGATGCTCATCGAAGGCAACGTGCTGCCCGCCGACGCGAACAACGCGCTAACCCGTGTCTTCGACATCACGCCGATGCCCCTGGAGAAAGGACTGCGGCTCCTCGCCGACCTCCAACCCGAGCAATTGCCGGATCGCGGCGTCGGCCCGCTCACCCGCAAGCGCTATTGGACGGACATTCGCGGCACCACTTTGGATGCGGATGGTCTCCTGGATCACGTCCGTGCTCGCTTCGCTTTGCTTGCGCCAGAGATCATGTCCATGGCCGTGGAGCCGGGCGCGCCGCCGAGCATCGAGGAGGGCGCCACGCTTACTCTCTCGATTCCGCTCCGTGGCCACGTTCAGGTACGCGTCGCCGAAGTAGACGATCGGCGCTTCACCCTCCTTACGGTCGGTGGACATCCACTGTCCGGCGCGGTTCGCTTTCAGACGGAATCGCTCGGTGACGCCTTGCGGTTCGAGGTGCAGACGTACGAGCGCGCCGCCAGCATTCCCGACCTCGTGCTGATGCGCACGTTAGGCGGATCGCTTCAGGATCGAGCGTGGACGCATCTCATCGAAAATGTCGTGCGCGACACTGGTGGCCGCGCGGGCGAGGTGCGGCAGGCTTCAGAATCGCTCGCCGCCAGCGAGGCGGCGGTGGTTCAGCGTTGGGCTGAGGAGCTGGTCGTCCTGCGCAAGCAACGCGAAGCGGATCTCTGAGATTAGTGCCCTCTCAACGGTCCTCCGCGTCGCGGAACACCACGTCGGCGGGACGCGTCATGCAGTGTTCCCCACAACCGAGGCGATATCGGTTGCGCGCGAACCAACGGTAGAACTTGTCGGCAAGGCCCCGCGCAAAGGGAATTCTGAATATCCACGAAATCAGCTTGCCCTTTGGCAGGACGTCGAGCAGCCGCTCGATCGCCGCCGCGCCTGACCAGGTGGTGCCGTCGCGGGCGATCATCTGCAATGCCTCAGCGAATGCACGGGGCGGAATCCAGGGATAGCGCGCCATGACACCCGGCGTTTGCGACGAGACGATCTCCAGCGTGTGCGCGCGATCCCACTTGCGAAGCACATGCGACAGCCGCGTGCAGACCTTGCACATACCGTCGTACACGATGGTGTGATCACAAGTCGCGCATGGCGGCGCCGTCTCTCCACGAACGGTGAAGACGACGACTGGGACAGTATCGTGGAATTCGCTGACGGTCAGAGCGCGCTCTCCGAGTGCACGTGCGTGTGATCAGCGTCCACAGTACCCGCGTCATCCTGCGCGCCGGCGGGAGCGATGGTGATCGTCGGCGGATGGAGCAGGGTCGCGTGGACCGTGCACATCTCCGCGACGCGTCGCGCCGCCGCGACGCGCTTCTCCGGTAGCGACGGCCACTCGAAGCTGACGTGCATCGCCCCGACACGATGCGGATCCTCGGCGAACTCCCATCGCACCTCGAGCGCGAGATCAGCGGCTTTGAGGCCGGCATGTGTTGACCACGCGTGCAGCACGGAGAAAGTGCAGATGGCGAGCGCGCTCGCCATCATGTGAAAGGGCGAATAGCTCTGATCGGCGGACAACGCTTCGATGGTGAGCGGGCCGGACACCGGCTCGAGCCGAATCGCGTCGTCGGAAAGCAGAATGATTTTCACGGCGTGAACCTCCACGCCGTAAACGTGCAAGGAGCACGCCCGGTTCCCGATTGATTCACGACGCCGGCGCTACCCGATCCCGGGTCTCCGCACTCGGCGCCGGGGACACTCGTTGCGGATTCCAATCGTGCCGCTCGGATCGCGCCTCGCGAAGCCATGCGTAGAGCGCGTCATAGATCACGAAACCGTGCCGCAGCTGCTCGTGGTCGTCCTGAAATATGCGCGACAGGCCGAGCGAAATGGCGAGGAGCCCGGCACATTGCGGCGTCGTGTCGAGTCGATTCGTGTCTGCGCCCCTAACGATTCGCGCCAGTTCGGCGAGGGCCGGCTCGTGTAGCTGATA
>QHUV01000474.1 GCA_003222065.1 Gemmatimonadota bacterium
GACGCTTCATCGCCACGCAGACGGCGAAATGGAGCTGGAGCGCGGTCGGTTCGTTAGGCCCGATCGCCGACGTACCACTGCCGCTCGAGCTCGAGGTCGTGCCTGATTCGGCGCCGCGCGTGGAGCTCGTCTCGCCCGCTGGAGATACGCTCGTCGCCGGCGGCGATCGCGTGCCGCTCCGCCTAACGGCGACGGATGATCACGGCATCGCCCGCGTCGAGATGCAGAGCTGGAAGCAGCGCGACGGCGCCACGCAGCCGATGATCGTGCAAGCGATCGCTACCGCCCAGTCGACCGTTTGGAACGGGTCGGCGATTTTGGATTTGGCGCCGCGTGATCTGCAGCCGGGCGACGCACTGCACGTCAAGGTGATCGCGACCGACAACTCGCCATGGGCGCAGAAGGGCGAGAGCCGCGAGCTGCTGCTCAAGATCCCGACGATGGAGGAGCGTCGCGCCATGGCTCGCGATGCCGCCGATTCGGCGGTGCGCGAGGCACAAGCCACGGCGTCCGCGCAGCGCTCGCTGCAGCAGCGAACCGATGATGCGTCGAAGGATCGGGGCCAGCGCGCCAATAGCGCGAAGAGCGGCGAATCCGCAGCCTCCGCCGACTCCAAAGCAAACGGTGGGCAGCAAGGCTCGATGAGTTACGAAGCCGCCGAACAGGCGCGGGCGGTCGCCAAGGAGCAGCGCGCGCTCGCCGAGCGCGTGAAGAACCTCGAGCAGCAGGCGGCGGCTCTGGAACAGCAGCTCAAGCAGGCGGGGGCTCTGGATAGCAGTCTGGCGCGTCAGCTGCGCGACGCACAGGAGCTCCTCCGTCAGGCGCTGACACCGGAGCTCATGGAGCAGATGAAAAAGCTCGAGGGCGCCGCGCAGCAGCTCTCCGGCGATCAGGCTCGTCAGGCCATGAAAGACCTCGCCGCGATGCAACAGCGACTGCGCGAACAGCTCGAGAAGAGCGCGGAGATGCTCAAGCGCGCCGCATTCGAGGGCGCGATGCAGACGCTCAAGGACGAGGCAAAGGACATCGCCGATCGCGAGCGGAAGCTTGCCGACAGCGCGAACGCGGCCGGCGACAAACCTAACGACGCCCAACGGAATCAAGCGCGTCAGCTCGCTGGCCGCTCCGACCGACTCAGCGACGAGATGAAGAAGCTCGAAGACCGGCTCGCCCGCGAAAAGGCCGATCCAGGCGCGAAGAAGGCCGACCAGGCGCGGCAACACAGCGAAGCGTCGGCTGAAAAAATGAAAGAGGCCGCGGGCCAGAATGCCCAGGACCAGCAGAACGCGCAAGCACAACCCGGAGCCCAGGGTCAGCGCGCTCAAGGTCAGCAGAGCAACCAATCGCAAAGCGGGCAACAGTCGCCGAATGGCCAAGGCCAACGCGGCCAGCAGGGACAACAGAGTCAGAAGGGGCAACAGGGACAACCGGGCGGCATCGAGGACAAGGCTCGCGATGCCGCCTCGCAGATGGAGCAGGCAGCGCAGGCGATGCAGGACGCGCGCGACGCGCAGGTCTCCGAGTGGAAGAAGGAGCTGACGGGGGATCTCGATCAAACCATTCAGGAACTGTTGCAGATGGCGCGAGAAGAGGGCGCCATGGAGCAGAAGGCGCGCTCTGGCGACGCGAAGCCGGATCAGTTGCGCGGCCAGCAGAGCGCCGTGAAGCAGGGCGTCGACGAAGCCGCGCAGCGCATGCAGAAGGCGGGGCAGAAATCGTCGTTGCTTTCCGGACGATCGCAGCGCGCGATGTCCGAGGCGCAGCAAAAGGTGGGGCAGGCAACCCAGCAGATGTCGGAACAGCGCGGCGCCTCTCAGGCGGCGAATTCGTTAGGCGAGGCCGCCGAGTCGCTGAACCGTGCCGCGGCCTCGCTGGCGCGGGACAGAGAACGGGTCAACACCGCGTCGTCCGCGTCCGGCTTTGCAGAGATGTTGCAGCAGTTGCAGGAAATGGCGAAGAAGCAAGGCTCGATCAACGCCCAGGCGCAGGGCCTCATGCCGATGCCTGGTGGTCAGATGTCGTCCGAGATGCAGGCGACGGCACGGGCCCTGGCGCGGCAGCAGCGGAGCGTCGCGCAGCAGCTCGACGAAATGGGCGAAGGCGCCGGTGGCGATCGGGCGGCGCAGCTCGCGAAGGAAGCGCGTCAGCTCGCCGAAGCGCTCGAGGGAGGACGCATCGACGGTACGACGCTCGCCCGGCAGCAGCAGCTCTTCCGGCGTCTCCTCGACGCGGGCCGTTCGCTCGAGAAGGATGAGCGCGAGGACAGCAACAAGCGCGAAGCGAAGTCGGCGAAGGGGGACGAGCAGTTCACGCCGACGAACACCGACGCGACCGGTAAGAACGGCACGAAGTTCCGCGAGCCGAACTGGAACGAGCTGCGCGGTTTGACCGCCGATGAGCGCCGGGCGATCCTCGAGTACTTCAAGCGAATCAATGAAAAGAAGCCGTGACGCCGACTGTCATCCCGAGCGAAGCGAGGGATCTGCACCTCCGTGCGGCCAAGTGCAGATCCCTCGTCGCTTCGCTCCTCGGGATGACAATTCGCTAATGTGTGGCGTTGTCTCTCTCCTGATCGCGATTTCATTCTTCGCCCCACGCTCAACGCTCCACGCTCAACGCCTAGAAGACACCACCGCCTTCTACAAGGCCCTCGAGCTCGAGAGCGCGGGGAAGTACAAGGACGCCGCGCCGCTCTTTCGGACGGCGCTGAATACGTCGAGCGCGGTGAGCGCCCTCCTCGGTCTCGAGCGCGTGTACGCGGAGCTCGGGTGGAGTGACTCGCTGCTGGCGCCACTCGACACGCTCATCCGGCGCAGTCCGCGCGAGACGGTCTATCGCAGCGTCCAACTACGTACGCTGCAGTCGCTCGGCCGCGAGGACCAATTACGCGCGGCGATCGACCGTTGGGTCAAAGACGTACCGGGTGATCCGTCACCATATCGGGAGTACGCGCGGTTATTGCTGCAGCGCGGCCTCACCGCGTCCGCCGACAGTGTCATTCGCCTTGCCCGCCAAGCGCTCGGGTCGACGCAGGATCTCCAGCTCGAGATCGCGCAGCTGCGGGCGGCGATGGGATTGTGGGAGGAATCGGCGCAAGCATGGCGGCTCGCGCTCGCGTCGTCTCCCTATCTGGAGCAGGCAGCCATCTACGCATTGATGCCGACACCCGTCGGTACGCGTACGGCCGTTAGGCACGTGTTGCTCGGTGCGCCGGTCGACGTCGCGTCACGTCGCGCGCTCGCCGGTCTGGAGATGAGCTGGGGCTCGCCATT
>QHUV01000042.1 GCA_003222065.1 Gemmatimonadota bacterium
AGTGATAGAGGCGCTCCCAAAATCGCGCCATGAGCTTGTCGTCGCCCCAGCGTGCGTCGGCCTCGTCGGCGGCGTTAGGCTGGCCGCGCGATCGGAAAAACCAGGCGGATCCGCGCCCGCCGACAAAGTTCGCGAACGACTCATTGAACATGGCCTGCCCCGACGCGAAAAACGTGTTGTGCGTCAACTCATGGATCACGGTGTTCGCGAGGTCCAGTGAGTCCGCGTTCAGTGAAGTCGAAACCAGCGGATCGTTGAACCAGCCGAGCGTACTGAACGCGGGCGACGGCCTGAGGTAGACGTCGTATCCATCGCGGTCGAGCTTCCGGGCGGCGGTCCGAGCGGCGCCGAAGTCGAAGAATCCCTTGTAAGGAACCCGGCCTACGATCGGAAACCACCACGTGAACGCCTCAAGCCGGTCGCGATAGGCCGCGGAGAGCACGAGCACGAGCGTGTCATGCTGCAGGCGACTGAATGTCGTGAAGCTTTCCCGAGCACGGAGCCCGATCGAGTCGGCGGCGAAGGATCGGGCAGCGAGCACGACTTGAAGCTTGCTCCGCGTTGCAGCCGGCGTCATTGAATCCTGCACGATATCGGCAATGGGGCGCCGACGCGCGAGAATTCTGCCCTCTTCCCACGCCGCGCGCACGAGGTAGCGGCCGGTCGGCGCGAGCAGGAGGTACAGAAGCACCAACAGCGCGAGACCGGCGAGAATCCGCCCGCCGATTCGCGCCACGCGGCTCATCGAGCGGCGCGCGCGCGCCGGCCGTTCCTTGTCTGATCGATCGACGGGCACCGCCGGTTCACTCACGGTGCGCGCTCCGTCCATATAAGGCTTTGTTCCATATATCGTTAGACGACGAGCTCGGGAAAGCGTTTTCTTTGCCTCGTCGCTCGGCGGTCGCTATCTTCTTGGCGATGTCCTTCGTACACCTCCACTGCCATTCAGAATACTCTCTCCTCGACGGCGCGAACCGGATCGAAGACCTGATCCGGCGAGCCAAGGAGTTCGAGCAACCCGCCTTGGCGATTACCGATCATGGTAATCTGCACGCAGCTTGGGATTTCCAGGAACAGGCGAGGAAGGAAAAGCTCAAGCCGATCATCGGGATGGAGGCCTACGTTGCGCCCGCGGATCGGCGTGCCCGCACTCGAGCAAATGGCACCTCGCAGAAGCCGTACTATCACCTGATCCTGCTTGCCCGGGACCTCGTCGGGTATCGCAATCTCGTTAAGCTCTCGTCGCTGGCGTACACGGAGGGTTTCTACACCAAGCCTCGCGTCGATCGAGAGCTCCTCGCCAAGTACAGTGAGGGAATCATCGTTTCGTCGGCGTGTTTGGCCGGCGAGATCGCGACGCATTTGCTCAGGAATGACCATGAGGCGGCGGTCGAGGCGGCGTCATGGTACGCGAACGTGTTCAAGGACCGCTATTACCTCGAGGTGCAGTCGCACGATTCGGGCGATCAACGCGAGCTGAACACGCGGGTCTTCGGGCTCGCCAAGGAGCTCGGCCTTCCGGTCATCGCCACGAATGATTCGCACTTTCTGCGTCGCCAGGACCACGACGCCCACGACGTGCTGCTCTGTATCGGTCTCGGTAAGGACCTGAGTGACCGCGATCGCATGCGGTACGACGAGGGTCTCTACTTCAAGAGCGGCGACGAGGTGCGGGCACATTTCCCAGAGCGTCCGGACGTCGTTGAGAATACGCTCAAGATCGCCGACGAGGTGGGGTTTGAGTTCGCGAAGAAGTATCACCTGCCCGCCTTTCCTCTCCCCACCGACGTCTCGAGCGAGAACGAGCTGCTCGACCGGTTGGCCGTCGCCGGAGCCAAGGCTCGGTACGGTGATCAGCTTCCCGCGAATGTCCGCGAGCGGCTCGACTATGAGCTCGGCGTCATCACAAAGACTGGCTACGCCGGGTACTTCCTCATCGTCTCGGACTTCATCAAGGCGGCGCGGGAACGCGGTATTCCCGTTGGACCTGGACGAGGTTCCGCGGCCGGCTCGCTCGTCGCCTACGCACTGCAGATTACCAACGTCTGCCCGCTGAAGTTCGATCTGCTCTTTGAGCGCTTTCTGAATCCGGAACGCATCTCGATGCCCGACGTCGACGTCGACTTCTGCTTCGAACGGCGCGGTGAGGTCATCGACTACGTTAGGCAGAAGTACGGCCGTGAGTCCGTTTGTCAGATCGTCACCTTCGGTACGCTCAAGTCGCGCGCCGCCATCAAGGACGTCGGTCGCGTGCTCGGCTTCACACCCGTCGAGACGGACCAACTCGCGAAGCTGATTCCCAATCAGCCGAACTTCTCGCTGGAAGTGAAGGACGCCGTCGAGCAGATCGCCGAGGTGAAGAAGCTGTACGAGACCGACGATCGATACCGGCAACTACTCGACTACGCCATCGCTCTCGAGGGGCTGTCTCGGCACACTGGCGTCCACGCCGCCGGTGTCGTCATCGCGCCTGGGCCTGTGGACGATTACGTGCCCGTGTGTACCCAGGCGTCGAAGGGATCTGGCTCCGCCCGTGGGTCGAGAGACGCCGACGGCAATGGCGATGACGAGACGGTCGTCGTCAGTCAGTACGACATGAATTGCCTCGAGAAGGCCGGGATGCTGAAGATGGATTTCCTCGGCCTAACGACGCTCACCGTCATCCATGATGCGGTGAAAGCCATCGAGGAGCGCATCGGCGGTTCGCTCGACATTGACGCGATCCCGCTCGATGACCCGAAGGTCTATCACATGCTGCGGGCCGGGCGGACGACGGGCGTATTTCAGTTTGAGTCCCCACTCGCAACGGACATGTTGCGGAGTATGCGCTGTGACCGGTTCGATGACCTCGTCGCGTCGAATGCGCTCATGCGGCCAGGGCCGCTCGACGCGGGTATGCATCGCGTCTATCAACGTCGCAAACGCGGCGAGGAGCCGGTGGTCTACGCGCTGGCCGAGCTCGAGGAAGTGTTGTCGCCGACCTACGGCGTCATCACGTACCAAGAGCAGGTCATGCGCATCGCGCAGATTCTCGCCGGCATTTCGCTCGCCGAGGCCGACGTGCTGCGCAAGGCCGTGGGCAAGAAGGACGCGGAGCTGATTCGCGAGGAGCTTGGGAAGTTCATCGAGAAATCCGTCGCGAGGGGCTACGACCGCAACGTCATCGAGGAGCTTGCCGGCCAGATCGAAACGTTCGGCCGATACGGCTTCAACAAGTCGCACTCCGTCGCCTACTCGATTCTCTCGTATCAAACGGCGTGGCTCAAAGCGCACCATCCGGCCGAGTTCATGGCGGCGCTGTTGTCGTCGTCCATCGGCGACACGGACAGCGTCGTGAAGTTCATCAACGAGGCTCGCGAGCTCAACCTCGAGGTGCTCCCGCCCGATGTCATCGAGTCCGGCTACAAGTTCACCGTCGTCGGCGACAAGCGTATTCGTTTTGGGCTCGGCGCGATTCGTAACGTCGGCCGTTCCGCCATCGACTCGATCCTGGCCGCGCGTCGCGACAACGGGCCATTCAGCACGATTTTCGATCTCTGCGAGCGGGTTGATCTGCGTCTGTGTAACAAGCGCGTCTTCGAAGCGCTGATTGCCTCGGGAGCACTCGACAACATTGGCGGTCATCGCGCGCAGTACTGGGCGGTGCTCGATAGCGCACTTCAGGAAGCGTCGCTCAAGCAGCAGGAGCGCGCCGCCGGACAGGTTTCCCTGTTTGGCGGGAGCGAGAGCGAGGGCGCGGCGGGTACCCCGTTGGTCGCCCGCGTGCTGCCGAACATTGCGCCCCTGACCGACTCCGAGCGACTGACCAAAGAGAAAGAGATACTTGGCTTCTACATCTCCGGGCATCCGCTCGAGCCGTTCCGGCTCGAGTGTGAGCTGTTCGCGACGCACTCCGTGGCCGATCTCGGCCACTGGCACGACCAGCAGATCGCGCTCGGGGTGGTCGTTACGGCGATCAAACGGCAGATCAGCAAACGCTCCGGCGCTGAGTTTGCGCGGTTGACAGTTGAGGATTTTTCGGGATCTTCCGAGGTACTGGTCTTCCCGGAGGCGTGGGGACTGTTGTCCGACCAAATCCGGACCGACGTGCCAGTGCTGTTGAAGGGCGGGTACTCGCGCCGTGACCAGGACGCCGAGAATCCGACGTTCATCGTCGAATCGGTCAGCCGCTTTGCCGAGTTGCGGCTCAGCGGCCAGGTGGCGGTTGCGATCGATCTGACGATGGGCGATGGCTTGGCCGCGGACGTGATGCGGGACGTTCGCGCGGTAGTGGAAGCCCATTCGACGTCACAATCGAGCGCGCCGTCGCTCGAGGTGCAGTGGAGTGACGGCAATGGCGGTCGCGCACGCCTGCGCTCGCGATCGCTCAAGCTCGCGGCGACGCAGTCGGCGCTGAATGAGCTGCGAGCGTTGCTCGGCAGCGAGCGCGTTCGCCTCGTTCGCGGGGCCTGAGAGGCGAGAGGACTCTGGATGGCGACTGCGACATTGGACTTCGAGAGGCCGCTGGCCGAGCTCGAGAAGCAGATCGACGAGCTCAAACGGCTCGCCGGGGACCAGCAACTGAACGTCACCGAGGAGATCGCGCCGCTCGAGAAGAAGCTCACTGAGCTTCGCGAGGAGATTTACAAGAATCTCACGCCGCTCCAGCGCGTCCAGGTCGCACGAAGCAACAAGCGTCCGCTCACCGAAGACTACATTCGATTGTGCTTCACGGACTTCGTCGAGCTGCACGGCGACCGAAATTTTCGCGAGGACGCTGCGATCATCGGTGGGTGGGCTCGTCTCGATGACGAAACGGTGATGATCATCGGCCACCAGCGTGGTCGCGACACGAAAGAGAATCTCAGGCGCAACTTCGGGATGCCCCACCCCGAGGGATACCGCAAGGCGCTGCGTCTGATGAAGCTCGCGGAAAAATTCCACGTTCCGGTGTTGACCTTCATCGACACGCCGGGAGCGTGGGCGGGACTCGGCGCCGAAGAGCGTGGCCAGTCCGAAGCCATCGCGCGCAATCTGTTCGAGATGAGCCGCCTCGAGGTGCCGATCATCGCGACCGTCATCGGTGAGGGCGGCTCTGGTGGTGCCCTCGCCCTTGGTGTCGCTGACCGCGTGATGATGTTGGAGAACTCAGTCTATTCGGTAATTACGGTCGAGGGATGCGCGGCGATTCTATGGAAGGACGGCAAGAGTCCCGAGATGCGCGAGAGGGCGGCGACCGCGCTCAAGATCACCGCTCCCGACCTGTACGAGTTGCGCGTCATTGACGAAATCATACCGGAGCCGCTCGGCGGCGCGCACGCGGATCACGAGACCACCGCCAAGTCCGTCCAGGACGCGCTCTGCCGGCATCTCGACGAGTTGCGCCGCTTCAAGCCGGACAAGCTCGTTAGGCGGCGGCGCGAGAAGTTCCAAAGACTTGGCCAGTTCGTGGAGTAGGTAGCGGACCGCAGAACGCGCCGCCACTCATCTCCACCTTACCCACGGCAGGATGTCGCATCTCATCGAAGTCGCGTTCAAGGGTAACCGTAAGGAGTTCTTTCTCTGGGAGGCCGACGAGCCGCCGACGGTGAAGGCGCCCGTCATCGTCGACGCCGATCGAGGCGAAGATCTTGGCCACGTCCACGCGCTCGGTGATCTGGCCGAAAGGCGCAGCGCTGGCGCGGCCCACGGTCTCGGCGAGTCGGCTCCGTCCAAGAAGGCACGGCGTCTCGCCTCTGGCGACGACGTACGCCGCTTCGCCGAAGTGCGGGCACAGGACGAAGACGCGCGTCGCAAGGCAATGGAGCGCGTGAAGGCGAATGACCTGGTGATGAAGATCTCCGACGCCGAATGGCAGTGGGATCGAAAGAAGCTGACGTTTTATTTCACCGCCGAAAAACGCGTCGACTTCAGAAACTTGGTGCGCGAGCTCGCCGCGATGTTCCGCACGCGCATCGAGCTGAAACAAATCGGCGTTCGCGACGAAGCAAAGCGTCTCGATGGAATTGGGCGTTGCGGCCGCCAGTATTGTTCGAGCTCGTGGCTGCCGGAATTGCGACCCGTCAATCTCGGTGTCGCCAAAGATCAGCGGCTGTCGTTGAATCCGTCTCAAATCTCCGGCGCCTGCGGTCGACTCATGTGCTGTCTGCGCTACGAGCACGAGTTCTACGTTCAGCAGCGTAAGCGATTTCCAAAGGAGGGAAGGGTCGTGCGCACCAGTCGCGGCGACGAGAAAGTGATTGCCAACGACATTTTTCGTGAGCGCGTCACGTTGCGCGGCGCCGATGGCGAAGTGAGGCTGCTCGGCTTAGAGGATCTGCGCGTCGAGCTCGACGCGGCAGGAGCGGGAGCTCTCTACCCCCAGGTGGTCGCGGACGAGCCAGAGACCGTGGACATACGTTGCGACAGTGAGGAGGAAAGTGAGCTCACATCGGGCGTCGACATCATTGTCGACGATGAAACTCCTCACTCCGACCTCACGTCGTCCGCGGCCGCGGTGCAAGATGACACGCCCGCGAGCGGAGGCACAGTGGTGGCCGAGGCCGCGCGGAAGCCACATCGCCGTCGCGGACGTCGCGGTGGACGCCGTAACCGCGCCGGACGTGAGCGCGGCGAAAACGGCAGCGACAGCGGCGGAGCTGCCCCGCAAGACGCCTAACGCCTCAGTACGTCGCTCGGCACGGCAAACGAACCGGAACTCCATTGGCCAAGTTCTTTCTCACGACGGCGATCGACTATGCTAACGGCGATCCTCATCTCGGCCATGCGCTCGAGAAGATCGGCGCCGACGTCATTGCCCGTTATCACCGCTTGGCTGGTGACGACGTCCACTTCCTGATGGGGATGGACGAGCATGGCCAAAAGGTGAAGCAAGCGGCCGATGAATGCGGCGTGTCGCCGCAAACGTTCGTGGATCGGGTCGCCGGCATCTTTGAGGAGATGTGGCGCCGGCTGGCGATCTCGAATGATCAGTTCATTCGGACCACGGATCCCGCGCACAAGCGCGGCGTTAGGGCGTTGATCGAACGCATCCACGAGAAGAATCCCGACGACTTCTACGAGAAGACGTACGAGGGATGGTACTGCATCGGCTGCGAGCTCTTCAAGCGCGACAACGAGATCGTCAATGGCCGTTGCGTACTCCATCCGACACGCGAGCTACAGTGGACGGAAGAACGGAACTGGTTCTTTCGCCTAACGAACTATCAGTCTTTTCTCGAGCGTGTGTTCGCCGAACGGCCCGATTTTTTGCGTCCGGAGACGCGGCGCAATGAGATCCTTGCCCTTGTCGGCCACGGACTGGAGGATGTCTCGATAACGCGCTCGCGCTTGAGCTGGGCGATTCCCTTTCCGCTGGCGTCGAGCGATGGCGAGGAGCAAGGGACGTGGGTCTGGTTCGACGCGTTGCCTAACTATCTCACGGCAACTGGGTTTCCGGACAAGGGGTACACCGAGCTCTGGCCCGCTCAGCTTCACGTCATCGGCAAAGACATCACTCGGTTGCATTGCGTCGTGTGGCCGGCGATGCTGCAGGCGGCGGAGATCGCCATCCCGGAGTATGTGTGGGCTCACGGCTTCATGACGTTCGGCGGCGAGCGGTTCAGTAAGTCGGCCGGCGTGGCCTTCTCGCTGGAGGAGGCGATCGACCGGCACGGTCCTGATGCGTTGCGCTACTTCCTCCTGCGCGAGATTCCTTTCGACGGCGACGGTGATTTTTCGTGGGAACGCTTCGACGAGCGCTACACCGCCGAGTTGGCCAATGCCTGGGGCAACCTCGCGAGTCGCGTCATCGCGATGGTGGAGAGGTATCGAGACAGTGTCGTCCCTTCCGGCGAGCGAACCTCACTCGATCGTGCTGATGTCACCGACCTGGTGGAGTACCATGCGGCGATGGATGGATCGCGCGGCTATCTGCTCCAGGAAGGAGTGAAACGCGCTCTCGCCAGCGTCACGCGCGGCAATGAGTTCGTGCAATCATCGCAGCCCTGGGCGCTCGCGAAAGAGGAGTCGAGGCGCGCCGAGCTCGACGACGTGCTTGCTTCGGTGATGCGTAGCCTCGCCCGACAATGCGTGTTGCTTTACCCATTCGTTCCTGTGAAAACGGAAGAGCTATGGCGCCAGCTCGGCGCGCCCGGCCGAGTGTCCGATCAGCGCTTTGACGCCCTCGCCGGCCTCGATGCCGCGGGATGGAGGGTACACAAAGGTCCGCCATTGTTTCCCCGCGACGCAGCTGGTACCAGCCGTTAGGCTCGATGCGTAGAGCGTACGGCGTAGAGAGCAGAGGCGCGCTACGAAACGCTCCACGGATGTCGAAGTACGTCGGCGGACGAATGGCCCGGCTCCAAGCTCAATTGCTCCAGGTCAGCAGTTAGGCCGGAAACCGGACGGCAAGAAAAAACGATCGGTGGGGCCACTGCCCCACCGATCGAACACACTGCCTAAGGTTTTCACGCTGCGGTCGACGGATACCGCTCACTCGTCGCCAACGCGAGCGTCAGGCATTGGTGTCAAGACAGCCGTGGAAATTCGGATTGTTCTTCTCGTGCTCAGGTACCGGGAACGCGACCTGGCTGCCGAATTGCCCAGATGGCGTGCCGTTCCGCGTGAAATTTCCGGTTGGGAAGACGTTGTCCTGGGTTCGACTGTATTGCCTCACGAGACGACGTAGATCGTCCATCCGGTAACCGCGCTCATACTGCCACAAAGCCTTCTCGCGAAAGAATAGATCCGTCGCCGTTGTTTGGTCTGGAGGCGCCGCCAGTGCCGGCATCGCCGCGATCTTGAAGATGCCGATCGTCTGTGGAGACGTCCGCAGATTGTTGAGGATCGTCATCATGCCGGGAATATCCTGCGCCTTCAGTCGCGCTTCGGCGATGATCAATTGGGCGTCGATACCGGTGGCGGGCGGAATCGGATCATCGCGGCCCCAGTTGTTGATCTGCAGGAAATTGGTGGTGTTGTCCTCGGCCTTCGACTTGGTATCGGTAACCGACACCCGCGGATCCGCTAGCGTCGCGAACGGAATCGCATTGAAGATGCGCCCCGCGACATCGACGCTATCTCCCGCTGTGTAGCGCTTGACGCTCGGACCCATCACCCACCATTCGTTGTCGAACGTCGTCTGCGAGTAGTCGAAGTTGTACTGGAAGTTCGCGGGGACCGAGGCGACGGTAGTGGCGGCACCATTGAAATCGCCCAAATCGACTTGTGCTCGCGCCTTTGACACGAGCGCAAGGTATTTGATGTTCAGCGTCCCGGCATCGGTCGCGGTCAGATAGGTCAGCCCTGAGTCGATGTGCGCAATCGCCAGCTTGCTGCCGTCAGCGTTCGTGAGCGGCTGTGTGTACTGCGGCACGCCATTGACCGTCTCGCCGAACGGAATGCCATTGCAGAAAACGCCGGACAGGGCCATCTCGACGTATCCCATCATCGTGTACATCTCGCCGACGTGTTGCTTACCCGCCGCTGACTGATCGTAGGTGAGTAGCGCATTGATGGCATCACGCGCGCGACCGCGGGCCTGCTGCGCAGCCTGGTAGATCGGCGTCAGCACCCCATCGTTCGTCGCGAGGTTGCGTTGATCAGCGTCATTGCGCTGAGAGAACGTGTCCGCCGACCGTAGTTCGTCGGTGAACAACGCCTCCCAGTTCCACAGCGCCTCGGTGTTGCCGCCGCCGCCGTTCATCGCCGCTTTCCATCGGCTCAGGGCGCCCGCGTACAAATAGTCCGCGGCGGTGGCGCTGGTTACACTCCCCGGAGTAATAATGGTTGGCTGCTGCGGAGCGAGTAGCTCCTGCTTTGGATTGCAGCCCCAGATACACACGCTCAGCACGGCAAAGATGAGCGCCGTCCCACGAGCGCGATCTGTGATTCTCATCATCATCGAAATCGTCCTCGTCGGGGTCTAGTAGTGGAGATTGGCGCGCAGCAGGA
>QHUV01000475.1 GCA_003222065.1 Gemmatimonadota bacterium
CGCTGCCTAACAAGGGATTGAGCCACACGACGCGTCCGGCGCGACGGTGGATCACGCGCAGGGCGTCACCGAGAGTTTCCGGCTCGCCCGTGTCCCACCCGTCGCTCAATACGATCACGACCGTTCGACGATCGACCAAGCGCGGCCATCCGGCGACGAACTTGGCGATGCTCGCGCCGATCTTCGTCCCGCCTGACCAGCCGGTCTCTGATCGCGCCAGCATGTCCAACGCGGTCCGATAGCTGTCGCGGGCAAGCGACGCCGTAATCCGGACGAGCTTCGTACTGAACACGAAAGTCTCCACGCGCGCGAAGGAGTGTTGCAAGGCATACAGAAACTGAAGCAGGAATCGGCTATAGAGGTCCATCGAGCCCGAAACGTCGCAGAGGGCGACGAGCTTCGTG
>QHUV01000476.1 GCA_003222065.1 Gemmatimonadota bacterium
CCCATCGCGAGAGAGCGGCACTCCCGCCGTCATTTGCAGACGAATCGGGAGACGCGCGCGACTGAGGCCGAGTTCGGCGCGCCGCGGCGCTCGCCTTCTCCTGTGCCTCTTTCAGTTCCGGCCCGTCCCACCACTCCGCGAAGAGGGCGTCGAACAGCGCCAGCTCGTCACGACGCGTCGTCAACAGGGCGCGCAGCGCAAGATGCAGATCCAAGCGATCGCCGAGATCGACGAGTCCAACCGCGCGAACGGCATCGACCGACTCCGCCGGCGTCACGCGCAAACCGCGCTCACGGAGCATGCGACAGAAGCCCGTGACGCGCTCGACGACATCGGGCGCGCGACGCGGCATCGACGATTCATCGGGCATGAAAGGCACCCGTAACCTCGACGCGCAATACGTAACCGTCGAGGCGCTCGGCCAGCTGCGCACGACGCGCCGATGCCGTATCGCGCATGAAGACGCGGATGCACGGCGCGCCATCACAGCGGCCAATCGCCGTCCCGACGACGCCCGGAATCGCCATCAGCGAATCGTTATGCACCGTCAGCACGTCTTCGATGCTCTTCCCCGACATTCGCGTCTCCGCCTCGCGGATGCCCGGCCGGCCGCATGCCACGATCACCGTGGCGAGCAGCAGGCACGACACCCGCGACCACCGCATTACGGCCGGATCACCCTGATCCCGGTGCCATTGGTACCACCATCGACATCATGATTGTCGTTCGAGTTGTACACTTGTCCCGTCTTCGTCACCTTCTGAATGCGAAGGGTGACCGACGGTGTGGAAAGACTCAAGTTTGGGAAGAGCATGACGCACGTGCCGATGCCCCCGAGCTCGCCCGTCGTGCACGTGTTCGAGTTCAACCCACTCACGCTCCAGACTGCCTTTACTGTCGCGCCGTTGAGCGGATTGTGATTCACGTCGTGGACCGTGATCTCGACCGTCGCCGACCAGCTGGTCGATCCGCGCGACGTCGTGCCATCGAGATCGCCGATGTGCATTCCCGTGGCTGTTCCGGCGGGATTGACCGTCGACGTCGCCGAAAGGGCGTCATTCCCGGGATTCTGGTCTACGGCCGGCGAGAGACTCTGCGTCGCGGTGAGCGTGTGCGCTCCTATTGAGCTCGACGTCGTGTTCCAGCTGAACGTTTGTGAAACACTCGCTCCCGGAAACAATCCCGTAACCGGCTGCGGCGTACCGACGGCGACGTTGTCGGTCGCATCCTGGAGGCTGACGTTGAAGCTGCCGACACTCTGATTGCCGACGTTTTTCACCGTGACGACGATGCTCGCCGTCGCGCCTTGATTGATACTGGATGGCGTGCTCACGCTGGTGACGGCCACATCGGTCAGCGGCGCCGGCGGTGGGCTGTTGCCGTTGTCGATGGCGACGTTGAAGTAGCTCAAGACCAGATCGATGCGGTTCACGATCGTCTGCGTCGAGCTACCGGCGAAGAGCAGGCCAACGGGGTTGAGTGAACCGTTATCGGTGACGATGAGCGACCCCGAGTCGCCGCCGCCGCTGAAGCCCGCCGCGTCGACGATCAACTGATTGGTGAACGTCGCCGACTTGATACAGAAGATATACAAGACTTCATAACACACGGTGACCGTGCCATTGATGCCGGTGATCTGGCCGTGTGTCAGCTTGGTCGTGCGGCCGTACTTCTGCACCGGCAACCCGAGCAAGTCGTTCACGTTGTCGAAGAGACCGTCGCCGTTCGCGTCGCCGAAGATCTGCGCGCTCGGTGGACCGTAGCCGTCATCGGTCGGTGACGCGAAGCCGAGATCCGCCGTCGTCGAGCGGGCGATGGCGGCATCGAAGGTGTTCGCCGCTCCCGAGAAATCGATCGGTTTGAAGGCGAACAGCGTCGCGAACTGGTCGGACGCCGTGCCGCCGTCGTACGCGCCTGGCTGATAAATGGCGTCGCCGATGCTGGCGCCATTGCTGTTCGCGAGGACGTGATTGTTGCTGAGCACATACACGTTGCCGGCGCCATCGACGACGCGCGCGCCGATGCTGCCGGCGGTGATCGCGAAATGCCCGACGGAATAGCCGAGGGGCGCTGGCCGCAGCCGCTTCGTGGGATCGCTGCGCGCCATAAACCGGCCGGTGACGAGCGGCGAGACGGGCACGCCCTCGAAGCTCGCCGGCAGCCCGCCGACGTCGCCGCTCGCCAGGAAGACGCGCACGGCGGGTATCCCGTTAGGCAACAACCCGACGGCCGTGCCCAAGACGCCGGGAATGCGCAGCAGCTCACTGGTGTGGCGCTCCTGGGCGACGAGCGCCGCCTGCACCTGCGCCGCGTCTGGCCGGAGGCGTGTCCGCGCCGGCGGCTTCGACGACGGGGAAAGAGTCGAATCGGAGCAACCGGTGGCGACCAGCGCGCCGATGGCGGCCGCAAGAGCTGCGGCGGCGCGGCGAGACAACCGTACCCGTCTCATGAGGGATCCTCCACGTTCGAGGACTACGCGCGCGCGTCCGCGTCCTTCAAACTTCAGTATCGGCCGCTATCGCTCGCGCGGCAAGGATCCAATCCCGAGGGGCGGCGCATGGCCTCGCGCGCCGCGGCTATCACAGCGTGCGAACGAATCCCTCGTCGCTTGCGCTCCTCGGGACCGGCGCGGATAACAGCGCACGGACGGACGCAGACGAAAGAGCGAGAACAGCTGATCACGGATTTCCCGGATTCAAACAGATTTCACCGATTGCTCC
>QHUV01000477.1 GCA_003222065.1 Gemmatimonadota bacterium
TACGGCGTTAGGCGGATCACAGGTTGACGTCAGCCACGACGCTGGAGGAGGTTCCTCCGCGATTCTCCGCCGGGGTTGCGTCCCACGCTGGCGAGCCGCAGCGTTATCCAGTCGCTCCCCAACTCTCATCCCCGGGTAACATCATGCGGACATCATCGACCGTCATCGCCCTCGTCGTGGTGGTTGGGTGTCGCAACGCACCCCCGGTCTTCACGGACGCTTCCAAAGCCGCAGTCGCGGATTCAGCGAAAGCTGTCCTGCAGACCGCCATGGGCAACGCCGATAAATTGGATTTCAGCGCATACTTCCAGTCGCTCGCCACCGACACCACCGCGAAGTACGCGGAGGCAGGGGCCCTGTATCCGTCGTTCGACGACATGAAGAAGGGGTACATGGAGCTTGGCCCGCAGTTCGAATCGCTCGCTCAGGCGGTTGACGGGTGGAACCTACTTGTCCTTTCCCCGGACGCCGTGGCGTTCACGCTACCCTTCCACTTCACTCTGAACTTGAAGGGCCGCCCGAAGTTCTCCAGCAGCGGAGTATGGTCCGGCGTTGTTCGGCGCATCGACGGGCGTTGGCTCATCGCGCAGAGCCACGAGTCGTGGCAGAATCAGGATAAGGTCATCGCCGCGCTGACTCCCGCTCCCGCGAAAGCTCCGCCGACGAAGTAGGTTCGATGCGCGAACCGGTCACCCACGACTGACCATGTCGGCGCGCCGACCGCCTAACGTGCGTTGCAGCACCCGGCCGGCCTGGGTGCGCGGGCTGCGCCCGCGCTTCGATTTGATCCGGCCGCAGCTTGAAGGCGCTTGTCGCCTTCGCGAATACCGCCGGCGGCACGTTGCTCCTGGGAGCTCTCCCGCCGCAGCCGAGGCGTAGCGGATACGTCGCGACGGCGCCTGAGGCCACGGACGTCTGAAGCACCGTCATAGCCCAGCGACTCGCATCTCCACTCAAGGTCCATACGATCTCCACGCCGCCTCCAAGCATTGCGGACGCGGCGCCCTCACCTTGCTCACCGCGATGACGGAACCGCTTCGCGGCATCCGATCTCGTCAGGCGATCGCGGTTGATGGATTACTAAATCCGTGTCGCCG
>QHUV01000043.1 GCA_003222065.1 Gemmatimonadota bacterium
CGATTGCATTGCGTTCCGCCGTCGTGAGCGTTACGCCAAGCTGCTGAAAGAGACCGAGCGCGATGTTCTTCTCGAGCGTCAGCAGTTGATCGAGTGCGCGGTCGTCGTTGGTCGAGCCAGCGACGCGCGTCGTCGGCACGTCGATCACCGCGGCATCGACGCGCAATTGCGGTCCCTGTTGGAGAATAGACCCCTGAACGAGGCGGCCAGCCTGCAAAATTTTTCCCGCTCGCACATTGCCCGACGAGTCCGTCGCTCCGGACGCTTGAAGCTTCATCTCATCCAACACGGCCTGCAGCCGCAATCGCTCGACGACGGTGAGACGAGATGACCTCGCCAGATCCGTGGTGAGCAGCTCGGCGAGCCCACGCTCGAGCGGCTTCAACGACGTGTCGGCCCCACTGAACGTGAGCGGAAGCACGGCAACTACGTTCGGCGCCCCGGGAACCTGTGCGAGCTGCCGCTCGTTGCGTACCGCGGCGCGTGCCGTCTCCTGCAGCTCCTTTCGCTGCAGCGACGCGAGGCGCGACTCCAGTGCATGCCTTACCCGGCTTGTCCGTCCGTACTCGACGTACGTGGAATAGGCGGCGCGCGCCGTCACAAAATCGTTCTGTCCTTCCGCCGTTAGGCCGAGGTAGAGGGCCGCCGTGCCGTCACGCGGATTCAACTTTCTCGCTTGCTCGAGCGCCGTCCGAGCATCCTTCAAGTTTCCAGACTTGTAATAGGCGATGCCGAGCGACCGCAGCACCGGTTCCGACTGCGGACTGCTGGCTCGCTCGCGCTCGAGCCGCGCGACCGCTTCCGGGCCTCCGGCACTCGCGCCACCCGTGGCGCATGCGGCGACACCGAGGACGATGGCGACCAAACCTACCGAGCGAACGATGTATATCATCAGTCTCCTACCGATCAGGATCGAGCATGTCTTCGAAGCGCATCCACTGCGCGTAGAAGTACAGGTCGACGTATCCCACGTTCCCGTGACGATTCTTTCGCACGAGAAGCTCCGTTGCACCCTCGACGTCGCGCGCGCTGTCGTACATCCCCTCCCGATACAGCGCGATCACCACGTCGGCATGATGCTTCACTGCGCCGAGCGCGCCGAAATCATCGAGCTGAGGGCGGCGGTCCGTCCGGACACCCAGAAACGGAAGTTGTGCCGTCGCCAATATGGCGACGCCGGCGTCGAGCGCCAACGTTTTTAGCGCGCGCACCGCGGCCGCTTGCTCCTCCGCGGTGTCGCGCCGGTT
This sequence comes from Gemmatimonadota bacterium, assembly GCA_003222065.1. Lineage (GTDB taxonomy): Bacteria > Gemmatimonadota > Gemmatimonadetes > Gemmatimonadales > Gemmatimonadaceae > AG2. Next base: position 1,248 of record QHUV01000043.1, read on the forward strand.
CGCGCCGATACCTTGAATCGAGTCGACAATGACAAAGTCTGGAACGCCGCTCTCCTCCCATCCCTCCGGCAATCCATCCTCCGAGTCCGTCGACACGCGGCCGAATCGCGGCAGTCGCTCACGTAATCGCACGGCCGCCGCGCCAACACGTGCGCGCGCCATCTCATCCAGTGTTCCTTGCCGCAACTCGTCGACTCGAACCCGTCCTTCCATGGCGAGCACGCGCTCCATGAGCCGCTGCGGCGTCATTTCGGCTGAGAAGTACGCCACGGACTGACGCTCCGCCGCGCGCAACGCGATCGCTAACGCGAACGCGGACTTCCCACTCCCGACATCGCCGCCGAGCACGGCCAGATCGCCGCGGCGAAATCCCCCACCGATGCTTCGGTCCAAACTCGGAAAGCCACTCGCGATCGTATCAGTATCGGTTGCGCCCTCGGCGATAGCGTCGATCTGGCCGAGGAGTTCCGGGAGAGACGATGCCGAAGGTGACGCGTCTACGGACGCTGACGGAGGCGGTTCTCCTTTCGGAGTCATGGCCGAACAAGGGAATGTAGTGTACGCGCGAGGGCCTGCGCGAGTCGATCGAGCTCGAGTCGCGCGCCGGCGTCGAGATACGTCGAGGTCGCCGAGATCGCGCTAGCCAACGCGGCCGCGATGTCCGCCGCCTCTGCTCCTGTTACCTCGGCGAGTCGCGTCAGCGCCACCCGCACCGTTGCTGGCAGGGCGACGCTCGAAAGCCAATTGCGCGCCGCGGACGATCGTTCCGCTCGCGCGTCCAGCGGCAGCTCCCTGGTCGGGAGACAATCGTCGACGAGACGCGCCACGAGGTACGTAGCGAGTGCGACCTCGCGCGGACCCCCGAGCGGCGCACGACCAGCGAGCGAAGCCAGGGCGCGAAAGCGGAAGATCGGTGTCGACAGCCCGTAGGGCGGGGCAGTCGGAGGCAATGAGCTCTGAGTAGCGTTCACGCAGAGCAATCTGAAACAACACAGAGCCGCGAGGGAAGCGCTTCCCGCGTTTGGCGACGTGCGGCTACATTCTCTCCACATGGCAGCGAACGGGAAGTCCGTGCTCTGGGTCGACGACGAAGCCGAGCTCCTCGAGCCGCACCGCATGTTCTTGCGGGACAAAGGCTTCTTCGTTGAATCGGCGACGAACGCCGAGGACGGCGCCGAGCTGCTCCGACGGCGCGGCTTCGACCTCGTACTCCTCGATGAACAGATGCCCGGCATGCGCGGGCTCGACGCGTTTCGCGAATTCCGCGAGATCGCGCCGAACCTCGACATTGTCATGGTCACGAAGAGCGAAGAGGACACGACGCTCATGGAGGCGCTCGGCGCCGATGTCGGTGCGTATCTGGTGAAGCCGGTGACGCCGCGCCAGGTCTACGCCGTCGTCGCTCGCTTGCTCGAGGGCGCTCGCATTCATCACCAAGCGTTGGCGCGACGCTTCGTGGAGCGTTTTCGCGCGCTGCAGGCCGAGTCGTTTCGCGATCTCGACTGGCGCGGATGGATCGATCGGTTCACTGAGCTCACGCAATGGGACCTCGACCTCGTCGCCGCGTGCGAGACGGGGCTCACCGAAACGTTGCGTGGCCTCTATCCCGACATGCGGCGCGAATTCGCCACCTTCATACGGCGCGAGTATCCGCGATGGCTCCGCGATCTTGGCGGCGGCCGGCCTCCGCTCTCTGTCGACGTCGTTCACGAGTTCTTATTGCCGATCATCGACCGCGATCGCCAAGCGCTATTCGTGGTCATCGACTGCCTGCGTCTCGATCAGTGGCGGTCGATTGAGCCGAGCCTTACGGCGCTCTTCGAGATCGAGACGACGCACTACTTCTCGATCCTTCCCACGGCAACCCCCTATTCGCGCAACGCGCTGTTCAGCGGGCTTTTTCCGTGCGAGATCGCGGCGCGGTTTCCCGATTGGTGGGGCGAGCGGGAAGATGAAACGCTAAACGCGCACGAGCGCGATCTGCTCGGGGCACAGCTCGCCGAGTTGGGAAAGCAGGTGCCGGTGCGTTACGAGAAGATCTCCTCTGCGCAGGAGGCGGATGATCTGGAGCGCCGGCTCGGCAGCTTCTTCGCCGCCGACGGAATTGGCGCGTGCGTGTTCAACTTCATCGATCTGCTCACGCATGGCCGATCGGAGTCCGCCATTCTGTATGAAGTCGCGCGCGACGAGACGGCGTTGCGTGAGCTCACCGAACAGTGGTTCCGCCGCTCGGCGGCGTTCTCGCTGCTGCGAGAGGCGGCGCGGCGTGGCGTGAAGGTGCTCATCACGAGCGACCACGGATCGATTCACTGTCAAACGCCCGCAACCGTCTTCGCGAAGCGTGATGCCACGCCGAACTTGCGCTACAAGTTCGGCGAGGATTTGCGCGCCGAGAACCCCGACTACGCCTTGTCTTTTTCCAATGAGGATTTACTCAAGCTCCCGCGGCGTGGACTCGGCGCGAATACCTTGCTCGCGACGGGCGATACGTTCTTCGTGTACCCGACGAAGCTTCGCGAGTATCAGAGCCGCTACCGCGGTTCGTTCCTCCACGGCGGCGTGACGCCGGAGGAGTGCATCCTGCCCATCGCGCTGCTCACACCGCGCTGATGTACCGTCGCCTTCTACGCTTTCTGCGCCCGCACTCGGGACGCATGTTCGGCGCGATCGGCGCGAGCGCCCTCGCCGCGCTCTTCGACGCCTACTCGTTCTCGCTCCTCATTCCATTCCTGAATGCGCTGTTCGGCATGCCGTCGCTGCTGCCGGTGAATTCCGGCTGGCTCACGGCATTCCTGAATCGCACGATCGGACTGCTCCTCGATCCGACGGACAAGATGGGATCGCTGCAGGTGGTGATCTTCATCATCGTCGTCTCGGTCGCGCTCAAGAACTTCTTCATCTGGCTGGCAGGGAATCTCGGCGCGCAACTCCAGGAATACGTCACGCGCGACGTGCGTGACGCCGTCTACACACACCTGCAGCGCCTTCCCCTGGGATTCTTCGCGCGCACGAAGGTCGGCCAGATCATCTCGCGCGTCATCTCCGACACGGCACAGGTGAAGAACGTCATCACGACGCTCGTCACGCAGTCGTTTCAAAGCGCGGCCCTGGTCCTCGCGTACGTCGCCGTACTCCTCTCGACCTCCTTGCCCCTCACCCTGATGGCGCTCGTCGTCGCTCCGCTCGTCATCGGTGCGCTCCAGCCCCTGCTCAAGCGGCTGCGCCGAGGCTATCGCCGTCTTGGCGACGACTATGGTGAGATGACGAGCGTGCTCCAGGAGGCCGTCAGCGGCGTTAGGCTGGTGAAAGCATTTCGTGCCGAGCCGTACGAGGAGAAGCGATTCCTCGACGCCAGCGGACGATATTCAGAGGGACTGATGCGCATCACGCGTGTCGCCTTCCTCTCGCAGCCGATTACCGAATTTCTCGGAACCTTGGTTGCGGTTGCGATACTGTGGATCGGCGCGCGCATGGTGCTCGTCGGCGGAACCCTGCAATCCGCTCAGCTCATCACCTTTCTGGTGATCGTTATGCGGCTGCTGCAGCCGATGAAGCAGCTCTCACAGATCCCGACGACGGCGCAGCAAGCGCTCGCGGCGAGCGACCGTCTGTTCGAGGTGCTCGACGCTCCCACCGAGCTGATGACGGACCACGGGACGCGTCGCATGGATGGCTTTCACGACACGGTCACGTTCGATTCCATCTCATTCGCCTATGAAACCGAGCCCGTTCTCCTCGACATCGATTTCTCCGCGCGCAAGGGAGAGGTCATCGCCCTCGTCGGGCCCAGCGGGGCGGGGAAGAGCACGCTCGTCGACCTGATTCCCCGATTCTTCGAGCCGACATCGGGGCGTATCCTCATCGATGGTATCGACACGCGCGAGATCCAGCTTGCCTCGCTCCGGAGCCTAACGGGGATCGTCAGCCAGGACACCGTGCTGTTCAATGATACCGTGCGCAACAACATCGCGTACGGTGCCGCCGACCGCTTCACCGATGCGCAGATCGCTGCCGCCGCCCGCGCCGCCAACGCGCATGGCTTCGTCTCCGAGCTGCCCAAAGGGTACGATACCGTTCTTGGCGAGCGCGGCACGAGGCTGTCCGGGGGCCAACGCCAGCGTATCGCCATCGCGCGGGCACTGCTCATCGATCCGCCAATTCTCATTCTCGACGAAGCGACGTCGGCGCTCGACACCGAGTCCGAGAGACTCGTCCAGGAAGCCATAGACAGGTTGCTCGCCGGACGCACCGTGTTCGTCATCGCCCATCGCCTGTCGACCGTCATTCACGCCGATCAGATTCTCGTTCTCGATCGCGGCCGTATCGTCGAGCGCGGCTCACATCAGGAGCTCCTCGCTCGACACGGTCCATATTACCGCCTCTACTCCATGCAATTCCGCGATGAGCCCGCCGCCGGCGCGCGCGCCGCGGCCAAGGTCTGACGCTCGTTATGCGTGTGCTCTTCTACGTAGGCGAAAAGCGCTGGAGTGGCTCCGCGCGAGCCTTCCTCGCCGTCGCGCGCGGGATGGGTGCCCGCGGCCATCAAGTCACCGTCGTTTGTCCCGGCGGTAGTGCCGCCGCTCGACGCGCCGAGGCGTTCGGCGTCGAGACCGTGCCCGCTGATCCGGACGCAACCGCGGCGGGCGACGCGTGGAGTCTTCGCCGCGTGCTGCAAGAGCGGTTTGTCGAGGTGGCATTCGTCCACACCGATCGGGAACAGCTCGTCGTCAGTTCGGCGATGCGTCTTGCCGAGCGAGGCGCGATCATCCGCCGCGTCCCAGCTTTTCTCGCGCCGGCGCTACTCCGCAGCGGCCGATTCGCGCTGCGCATCGCGAGTGCCGGACTCCTCTTCACCACCGAAGCGGAGCTTGCTCAGGCGCAAGCGTCGGCGGAGATCGCCGTGCTGCCCGTGCCGCCGGCCATCGCGCCACTTGGCGTCGACGTTGCCAATTACGACTCGGTGCGGCCGGCGAACCGCGGCAGTATCGGCGTGCCGGCGGAAGGTCTGCTCATCATCTGTAGCTACGAACCGGGCGCGCGCTTTCGTTTGGCGACGGCGATGCGCACACTTGCTCTGCTGCTGCCGCGACACCCCGACGTGCACTTCGCCGTGCTCGGACCTGGTTCTCTCGATGATGACCTGCGCATGCACGCCGCGGCGCTTGGCGTGAGCACATCCGTAAGCTTTCTCGGTCAGCGTCCCGACGAGCTCTCCATTCTTCGCGCGGCCGACGCTGGTTGGGTCGTCGCTGGCGGGGACGATGGCGCGTTTGCATTCCTTGATTTCATGGCGATGCGCATCCCCGTGCTCGCCGACCGCCAGCCGATGCCGCAGCACTACGTCGCCGACGGCAGCACTGGCGTGCTGCTTTCGCCGGGCGCGCCGTCTCATACCGCTGCCGCCGTCGCGCCATTTTTCGTCCATGAGGATTGGCGCACGGCGATGGGCAATGCCGCTCGCACGCGCGCGCAGCGCGACTTCAATGAAGTCGACATGATCGATGGCTTCGAGCGCGCCGCCGCCGCCGCCGCCGATCGCACGCGATGGGCCGTGCGATGACGCGGACATCGGATCCGCATTCCAGCGGGGAAGTTGTGAGACCGGGTACTGAGCGCACCGTGCCGATACCTAACGGCAATACACCGGGCGACAAGCCGCCACGCCGTCATGATCCAACATTCGCGCATCGCTTGCAGTATGGTGCATTGCGCGGCGTCGTTGGTCTCCTGCGTCGCATCGGTTTGCGATCCGCCAGCGCCGTTGGCGCGGGGCTCGGGAGGCTCGGCTACCGACCGCTCGCCATTCGCCGTGAGGTCGTCGAGCGACAGCTTCGGGCGGCTCTCCCCGAGCTCCCGCCTGACGAGCTTCGACGCATCGCGCGCGCGAGCTACGCCCATCTCGGACGCACGACGACCGAGACGGCGCTGCTGCCACTCTATGATCGAGAGCGCATCATCGCGATGTTCGAGGAGGTCGAAGGGTGGAGCATCGTCGAGGAACGGCTCGCGCGCGAGAAGGGACTCATCATCGTCACCGGGCATCTCGGCAACTGGGAGCTTGGTGGCGCCTACGTGGCGGCGCGCGGTATGCCGATCCAAGCCGTCGCACGGTACATGGAGAATCCGTTGTTCGATCGGTACCTCACGCGCACGCGTGAGCGAATTGGCATGACGATTGTCCACGATGACGAGGCGGTGCGACGAGTGCCACGCGCCCTGCGCGGCGGAAGTGCCGTGGCCTTTCTCATCGATCAGGGCGCCGTCGGACTCGCGTCGACCTGGGTGCCATTCTTTGGACGGCTGGCAAAGACTCCACGCGGCCCGGCCGTCTTCGCGCTGCGGCTCGCGGCGCCGATGGTCTTCGGTGCTGTCGTCCGTCAGCCGAGCGGCCGGTTTCGGCTCAGCTTTGAGCCGATTGACACGACGCCAACGGGCAATCTCGAGGCGGACGTCGAGCGCATCGTCGCCGAGTATACCGCGGCGATGGAGCGGTGGGTGCGGCGCGCGCCCGAGCAGTACTTCTGGCATCACCGCCGGTGGAAACACCAGCGGCCGGGAACGCCCCCCGAGCTCGGAGAGCCGCAGTGAGTTCGTCCCGCGCGTCTCGCGCCTTACGAGGCGATCCGCGCGCCTGGTTCGGCGCCGGCGTCGTGATTCTCCTTCTCCTGCTCGCCGTGACCGCGCCGGTCGTCGCTCGCCACGATCCGGTGCGTATCGATCTGATCAATCAATTGAGTCCGCCCTCGGGACGGCACTGGCTCGGTACCGACGTTCAGGGACGCGACGTCTGGGCGCGGCTTGTGTATGGCGCGCGCATCTCGCTCTCGGTCGGCATCGTCTCGCAAGCGATTGCGCTGGCGCTCGGCATCTCCCTCGGGCTCATCGCTGGCTTTTATGGCCGGTGGGTCGACGAGCTCGTTATGCGTCTCGCTGACATTACCCTCGCATTCCCGACGCTCCTGTTGTTGATCGCGATGAACGCCGCGCTGCAACCGTCGTTAGGCGTCGTGTTCGTCACGATCGGCGTCGTCGGCTGGGCTGGCATGGCGCGGCTCGTGCGCGGTCAGGTCCTCGTCGTCCGGCAGCTGGAGTACGTGCAAGCGTCGCGCGCTCTCGGCGGCCGTGATCTTCGCATCATCCTCATTCACGTCCTTCCCGGCGTGCTCGCGCCGGTGATCATCGCCGTCACACTTGGTATGGCTGGCGCGATCATCGCCGAGTCGTCGCTTTCGTTTCTCGGCTTGGGCGTTCAGCCTCCAACGCCAAGCTGGGGGTCGATGATCGCCGATGGCCGTGACCTCAGTCAGCTCCGCCACGCGCCGTGGACGTCGCTCTTTCCCGGGCTCGCCATCGGCGCCGCCGTGCTCGGCTTCAACCTTCTCGGCGACGCGCTGCGCGACGCCCTCGATCCGCGAACGATTCGCGCCGCGATCCCGCGTGGTGCCGGCCTTCCCGACATCGCACGCCCCTGAACCCGCTTTCGAGTTTAGAGTCTTGTCATTCAACGTCGAATCCCTTCGCGAGCGGGAGTTTCCCTGGGCGGCGCGCGGCGAGGCGATCTACCTGAACAACGCGAGCACGGGGCCGCTGCCCGAGCGAACGCTCGGCGCGCTGCGTGAGTTCGACGCGCGGCGCGCTGCCCCATATCGCCTGTCCGACGACGTACAGTTCGCCACCCTCGCACGCGGCCGCGAGCTCATCGCTCGTCTCATCGGGGCCGAGGCGGCGGAGATCGGTCTCGCGGTGAACACATCGTACGGCATCAACGTCGCCGCGTTCGGTCTCCCGTTAGGCCCTGGCGACGTCGTGCTCACGCCGGATCGAGAATTCCCAGCCAACGTCTATCCGTGGATGCAGCTGGCCCGGAAGAAAGGCGTCATCTACCGGCGGCTCCCCACCTGCGACGGCGCGGTCGACGAAGACGCGTTGCGTCGTGCCCTCGAAGATCCCGCCGTGCGCGCCGTCTCCGTTTCCTGGGTCGCGTTCGCGAGCGGATACACGGTCGATCTCGAGGCCATCGGCCGTGCCTGCCGCGCCCGCGGCGCGTACTTCG
>QHUV01000478.1 GCA_003222065.1 Gemmatimonadota bacterium
AGACCTGGATCTGATAACGAGGAAAGTTTGGCGGCTCGTCGTCCTTGGGCATCCACGCGCGGAGCTCATCGAAATCTTCAGCGAGCAGCTTTGCGTCGTGCTCGATCGCCTCGGCCAATTCGGCCTCTAATGCTTCGTCGACCAATTCGTACTCCTCGTCGTCACGCCGCTCGTCAGCAAGATTCGCCAAAGCGATCAGCGCCTCCGTATCCCGGAATCCGATGGACTCCGTGAGCACGACCGACCCGTCCTCGCGGTGCAGCTTGAAATCGAGCGCTTCTTCGAGCTGAGCCGCCTCCGCCATATCAGCGAAGGCCGCGTCGTCGTTCACATGTGGCGGCAAGATCGACTTCGTCTCCTCTTCGTATGCGCTGTGGCGATAGTTCGCGCGCAACGCCGCAATGGGAGACGCGATGAGGGGAATAATTCGCTCGCCGAATTCGTTCGGGTGGAACCAGCCCATCCGGCTCGGACCACCGAGGCGAACAAACCCCAGATCCGTTACGCCAATCGAGCGGCCGCGGCTCGATACTGTGTACTGCATCCGCGCTCTCCGTCGAGGATGCCGTGACGCTACGCACAGCGCGTCACGGCCGCGTCATCGCAGCAACGCAGAGAGTATCGAATTTGTCGGCGAACCTCAGGCGCCGATCCGCGCCAGCGCCCAGGCGGCGTGCTCGCGTACGAGCGGCTCGGCGTCGCCGAGCGCATGTTCCAAGATGGGCGCGTCGTCCGTCGTCCCGACGTTCCCGAGCACCACCGCGGCGTTGCGTTTGAGCCCACGCAACTTCGCGCGCTTCATCGCCGATCCGCTGAACGAGTGTCTAAAGTCTTCATCGGTCATGGCGAGTAATTCTCGGGCGAGCGCGCGAGCATCCTTCTTCCCGATCGCCGCGCGCGGGACGAACCGCGACTCGTCAGGCAGCCTCTGCGAGAACCGTTCATTCCACGGGCACACATCCTGGCACACGTCGCAGCCGTAGAGGCGATCGCCAATAGGCTCGCGCAACTCGACTGGCATCGCGCCTTTGAGCTCGATGGTGAGATAGGAGATGCAGCGCGTTGCATCGAGGACGCGAGGCCCAGCGAATGCGTCGGTGGGACACGCCTCCAGACAGCGCGTACAGCTTCCGCATCGGTCGGCCTCGAAGGGGGCATCGGGCGTGAGCTCCAGCTCGACGAGGAGTGAGCCGAGAAAGAAGAACGAGCCTAACGATGGATTGATGAGGTTTGTATTCTTGCCGAACCAGCCGAGGCCGGCGCGTCGAGCCAGGTCGCGCTCGAGGAGGGGACCGGTGTCGACGTACGGCTTTCCGTGCACTGGACGTCCGACTTCCGCAGCGACCCAGCCGTGCAATGCCCGCAACCGCTCGAGCATGACGTCATGATAGTCGTCGCCGCGTGCATAACGAGCTACTGGGCCGGACGGCTCCCGTCCGCCATAGTTCAGCGCCACGACAATGGCGGACGCCGCGCCGGGAAGCGGTAGACGGGAGTCGCACCGCTTTTCGCGGCCGCGGGGCAGGTATTCCATCGTGCCCGCGAAGCCGCGTGTGAGCCATTGGTCGAATTCCTCCGCCGTGTCGGCGGGGCCAAGGCTGCAGATACCGGCGAGATCGAAGCCGAGCCCGAACGCCTGTGCCTTGAGACGCGTTTCGAGCGAGGTGGACGTCGCGCTCATTTACGCGCCGCCCAGCGCGCATAACGCGCAACGTCGTCCGCGGACGGCATGGCGTCGGCATTACCGTACGCCGTGAGCATACGCCAACGGAGATAATCCCGATCGGGAATCGGCAAGAATGGCGCGCGGCGAAACCACCGCCGGCGCCGAAATCGCCATGCAACGCGCAGCAGCGCCGCGGCGAGCGGCGGATCCCGTAGAGCCCTGAGGGCGAGAATGAGCGCGAGTCGCGGCCAACGCATGCGTCCGTTGTGGCTTCGCCAGTAGACACTGAAAGGTAACTCCCGTTCACCCAGTGATGCCGCGGCGCGACCCGGCTACATCATACGTCGTATGGGGCGAAGACACGGCGAGGAACAGCTTGCGAGGAAACCCTCCAAGAGGATGTTCCATGCGCCGCATGAGTTCACTCGCTGCTGCCCAGACCCTAACCTCGGACACCGACGCCCAGATCGACGCCGAGAGACCTCCCGCTCGCCACGGCGAATCTGAGATCGTGAACGACGTTCATGCACGGCTCAATGCGACGCGCGTTCGGACATGCGTCGAGGTGCGCAGTGTGGCCGATGCCCGCGAAGCGATCCTCGGCGCGGCGCCTGGCCGGAGCATCTGCATCGCTGGCGGCCGGCACGCGATGGGTGGTCAGCAATTTCTCGAGGACGGTATTCTGCTCGACACGCGCCACTTCGATCGCGTGCTCACGCTCGATCTCCAATGCGGAACAGTCGAGGTCGAGGCCGGAATTCAGTGGCCCGCTCTCATTCAACAACTCGGCGAGTTGCAACGGGGCCGTTCGGTACCGTGGACGATCCGCCAGAAGCAAACGGGCGCCGATCGGCTGAGTGTCGGCGGCTCACTCTCGTCCAACGTACACGGCCGCGGCCTAACGATGCGGCCGATCATCGACGACGTCGAATCGTTCACGCTGATCGACTCGCACGGCGACGTACGACGCTGCTCGCGCACTGAGAATCAGGAGCTCTTTCGACTCGCCGTGGGCGGTTACGGGTTGTTTGGATTCATCGCGACGGTGGCGCTGCGACTGCTGCCGAGGCGTCGGCTCCGGCGCGTCGTGGACATCGTCACCACGGACCGACTCGTCCGCGCCTTCGAGGAGTGTATCGCGGCCGGTTGTCTTTACGGCGACTTTCAGTTTGCCGTCGATCCTGGCTCCCCGGACTTTCTACGTCGAGGTATCCTTTCCGCGTACCTGCCTATCGAGCACGGGCGCCGGCCGCGAGATGGCGGGCTCGCGCTGACCACGGACCAATGGCGCCAACTGCTCTTTCTCGCCCACGTCGACAAGTCACAGGCATTCGCGCTCTATGCGGCGCACTATCTCGCCACGTCGGGGCAGGAATACTGGTCCGACATGCATCAGCTGTCGTTCTATCTCGATGACTATCACGCACAGGTCGATGCACGTCTCGCTGCCCACGGTTATCAAGATGCGGGCACTGAAGTGATTACGGAGCTGTTCGTGCCCATGGA
>QHUV01000479.1 GCA_003222065.1 Gemmatimonadota bacterium
CAATGCGGAGCGCGCGATCGACGGCTACCCAACACAGGACGCGAGAGTACAGAAACTCCTGGCAGCCGCCCCGCACCTCCCAGATTCCCTGATCGGGGCGGAACCAGTTCTCGCATACCCAGTTCGCGAGCTCGACGATGCGGTGCCATACGGCGCGACTCGTTGGCGCAGCGTGCTCATCGCGCACATACAGTGCGTCGATGAGCTCTCCGTAGATATCGAGCTGGAGCTGATCGTATGCGGCGTTGCCGATCCGCACGGGGCGCGATTGCCGATAGCCCTCGAAATGTTCGAGCGTCACCTCGATCAGGTCCCGCCGGCCATCGATTCCATAGAGGCTCTGTAGCGCGCCGGGCGTGTCTGCCTCCTCGCACCGCGAGACTAACCAGCGCGTGAACGCCTTCGCCTCCTCCTTCATGCCGAGCCGCAGCAATGCGTAGGTCGTGAACGAGGCGTCGCGGATCCACGAGTACCGAAAATCCCAATTGCGCGGGCCGCCGATTTGCTCGGGAAGGCCAAAGGTCGGCGCGGCAATGATCGCTCCGGTGCGACGGCTGTGTAGCAGCTTGAGAGCCAGCGCCGACCGGCGCAGCGCGCCGCGCCACTCGCCCTGATGCCGTGCTTTACCGACCCACCGCCGCCAGAAGACGATCGTCTGGCGCAGGGCGCGCGCCACCGCTCGTGCGTCCATCGGGCGCCGGGGCCTGTGCAGCCTCTTGCCGGATTTGCAAGAGGCGTCGATGTGCTCCAGCACGAAGCTGACGCGATCGCCGGGCACGAGATCGAGCTCGGCGACGACGTCCTGCTCCCTGAGAGCCAGCGGCACGCCGGTCGTTAGGCCTAGGCGCGCGCCACTGGTCGAGGTGAACAGCGCCGTACCCTCATCGACCTCGACGCGATGCGTCTCGCGCGCGTAGTCGAACCTCGGCACGCAAACGACTCGCGCCCGCGTACGGCCGCGGAGCATTCGAAGGTGCCTGACGATGCGACTCGGGCCAGGCGCGCGATCCACCGGCATGAAATCAACGACCTCGAGCTCCGCCTCGTCGCCGACGAACCGCGTCACGAGCACGTTGGTATCGCGAACGTATCGTTGCTCCGCTCGCGGCTCCCCCATCGCCGGCGTGATCGTGAACGCCCCGCCGCGCTCCGCGTCCAGCAACCGGGCGAACACTGTCGGCGAATCGAACTCGGGAAGGCAGAGAAAATCGATCGTGCCGTCGACCGCGACGAGAGCGGCCGTTTGCAGATCGCCGATGAGACCGTGTTTCGCGATCTCCACTCGGCTAGATGCCCAGCTTCAAAGTTGCGAATATGTTGAGCGGCGGAAGCACGTAATAGTACGGTGTGTTGCCGCTGCCGTACCCACTGCCGTAGCGCTTGGAGTTCGTCAGATTGTTGCCGCGCAGCTCGAACGCGTGACGTCCGCCGGCGAATCGCCAGGTCGTCGCCGCGTCCAGCACGTAGGCGGCGGGCAGAATCAGCTCGGGATTGCCCGTGTTGTCCAACTGCGAACGTCCCGTATACCGGGCCTCGATCCAAAATGAGAGAGCCCGTCCGGGATCCCAGTCGACCCGCTGCGCGGTGATCACATGTGGCGTCAATAGGGGAGCTACGCCATGAAATGACGCGCCGCTCGCATCATCGATGTAATCGGCGATGCGCGCTCTCAGAACCGTGGCATTCGCCGATGCCTTGAGTGTGCTCGTTAGGCTGTAACTCGCGTCCAGCTCGACACCCCGGCGATAGCTGGCGTGTACGTTCTTGCGCAGCGGTAGTCCTTGATAGCTCAGCGCGCCGATCGGCTCGATCTCGTTGCGGAAGTCCATCGAGAACAGGTTGCCCTGGAATCGCGCCCGTCCGGTCGCGACCGTCAGCCCCGTCTCGATGTCGTGCACCGTCTCCGGCCGCACCCTCGACAGATCACCGACGAACGCGACGTTCGACGTGTCGAGGTTGTCGAAGCCGGCGAACATGTCGCTACGCGCTGGCTCGCGGCTCGTCGAGCCGTATGACGCGTACGCCGCCACCGACGAGCTCAATCGATAGGTGATCCCGCCGCGTGGATTGATGAACGTCCAGGCGATGGAGCGCACGGGAATGTCGGCCTGTGCGTCGGGCACATACCGAAACTCGGCCCGACGCATCTGCAGGTCGGCGAAGAACGTCGTCCGCCCGACGTCATACGCGACCTTGGCGAAACCGCTCGCGTCGTCCTTGTGCCCCGTATTGAAATACACCGCGTCGGCAAGGTCGGGCCGCACGAACGCATAGTGGTCGCGTGCATAACGATTCGTGTTGACGCCGGCGTTGACGCGCACGCCGTCGCGCTGCCAGCTATAGGCGGTCGTTAGGCCGTACCACACGAAGTCGAGATGATAGTTCCAGAGGTCGGGATCGATGGCAACGTCATAGTTCCCGCTCGCCGAGATGCGGTACAGCGTCGTCGACAGCGACGACGTGCCGGTGAGCAGCCGCGTGTACGCCGCCGAAACGAGCTGCTCGCCGAAGCGATCCAGCTCCGTTGGACGTAGCGGATTGATGCGCCGGTCACGGGCTAACGCCGTATCCGGTACGGCGAGATAGCTCAACGTGTCGTGCAGCAGCCCGGCGGTCATCATTACTTTGACGATGTCACGGGCGCCGAAATAGCCCGCGCTTACCAGCGCCGATCGGCCAACGACACCGGAGTGATAGCGGTATCCATCGGACTGCAAGCCGGACATTCGCCCGTAGAATGCCAGCCCATTCTTGAGCAGCCCCGAACGAAATTCCCCGCTCGCGCGCTTCGAGTCGAATGAGCCGCCTTCGATTTGCAGTTGGCTCGTCGCGGCGCCGGTAAGCGGCGCCGTCTCGAAGTTCATCGATCCGGCAAACGATGCCGTGCCGGCGCTGCTCGTGCCGACGCCGCGCTGAACCTGCACGGACTCCAGGCTGCTCGCGAGATCGGGGAAATCCGCGAAGTAGAGCACCTGATCTTCCGGATCGTTGAGTGGGATGCCGTCAATCGTTAGGTTGATCCGCGATTGGTCGATGCCGCGCAAGCGCGTGTAGCTGTAGCCCCAGTAATTCCCGGTCTCGGCGTACGACGTCACCGACGGGGTACCCTGCAATAGAAGGGGCACCTCCTGGCCAAACGATCGCCGCTCGATTTCGTCGCGCGACAACGTCCGCTGCGATATCGGCGCGCCTTCGCCCGATCCCCCGCGTAGCGCCGTCACCGTGACGCCCTCCAAGGTGCGCGGCGATGGTGAGAGCGCGACATCCA
>QHUV01000480.1 GCA_003222065.1 Gemmatimonadota bacterium
AGTTTACTTACCTTGGCGCGGGCTGACGAAGGCCGGTACGACCTCCATCGCGAGCCGGTGCGTCTCGAGCCGTTGGTGCGGGACATCTTCGAAACGGCGGTGATCCTCGGAGAAGACGCCGGCCTAACGATTGAGCTGCCAACCTGCGAGGATGCCACGGTCCTCGGCGATGCCGACCGCTTGCGCCAGCTCTTCCTGAACCTCGTCACCAACGCCATCAAGTACACACCGCGCGGCGGCCACGTCGAGGTCGCTCTGGCGCGACGGGCGCATGATGAGATCGCCCTCAGCGTGCGCGACACTGGTATCGGCATCTCGGCGTCGGATCTGCCTCACGTCTTTGAGCGCTTTTGGCGTGCCGATCGCGTCCGCTCGCGGCGCATCGCGAGCGTTGATACGTCTTGGGCGCTCGACCGCGGTGGATTCGGCCTCGGCCTTTCGATCGCGCAGTGGATCGTGCAGGCGCACGGCGGAACACACACCGTGCAGTCGCGCCTGGGAAGGGGGACCATGTTTACCATCGTCTTACCAGCCCAACCCACCGATGAGGCAACACCGGAAAGCGGCGAGGTCGCAGCAATTAGCGCCTCACGCGATGCGAACGTGAAAGGCGATTCTAACAGCGACTTCACCGATTCTTAATGATGCGGACATTCCGCTGTTAGCGGGCAAAAATAGCTTTGACGACGAATAGTTCGCCCGGTCACACGCACCCGAACTAGGTCACAGAGGACATGTTCGACAATCTCATCGAGTCGAGGGCCAAGAAGCAGCGGCGAGCGGGCGGCGTGATCTTCAGCGCCGTTCTGCACGTGGTGCTCATCACGGCAGCGGTCTACGGCACGCTGCAGGCGAAGAACGCCATTGATAAGCCGAAGTCGGAGAAGGTCGAGTTCGTCGAGATGAAGAAGAAAGACGAACCGCCTCCGCCCAAGGAAGAGCCCAAGCCGCCGCCGCCGGACGTCGTTATGAAGGCGCCGCCGCCCAAAGGCTTCCAGGTGCTCACCGCGCCGATCAAGATCCCTGACGTGCTGCCCGACATCGACCTTTCCAAGAAGGTCACGAACGAAGAGGACTTTTCGGGTAAGGGTCAGGCGGGTGGAATCGCCAAGGGCGTCGTCGGCGGAACGCCCCAGCCCGTCTCGGACCAGCCGTACTTCGAGTTCCAGGTCGAGAAGCAGGTCGCGCAGATTCCCGGCTCCGGCTCGCCGCGCTATCCGGACATGCTGCGGTCGGCCAACGTCGAGGGCGAGGTGCTAGCCCAGTTCGTGGTCGATACCACTGGCCGCGCCGAGATGAGCACGTTCAAAACGCTCAAGTCCAGCCACGATCTCTTTACGAACTCCGTGAAGTCGGCGCTCGCCAACATGAAGTTCTACCCGGCGGAAGTCGGCGGCCGGAAGGTAAAGCAGCTCGTCCAGATGCCCTTCGTTTTCAGTCTCAACAAGTAATCACCTTTCGGAGCACACCATGGATCTCTCGCTTATCGATCTTTGGCACCAGATGGGCAATTTTGCCAAAGGCATCGTCTTCGTCATGGCCATCATGTCCATCTACTCGCTGACCATCATGGTCTCGAAGTGGTGGAACCTTCGAAAGGCGCAGAAGGAGACCATCAAGTTCGCGCCAGAGTTCTCGCAATTCCTCGAGGAAGACAACCTCACGGAAGCGATTCGCCTCGCAGAAAGCTACAAGCGGTCGCACGTCGCGCTCGTGCTCGGCGGCGCGTTACAGGAAGTGAAGCCGCTCATTCAGGACGGCTCGGTCACGGTGGGGGACATCAACTCGGCTGAGCGCGCGGTCGAGCGGAACATGCTGCTCGAGATCACGAACCTGAAGCGCGGCCTCGCCGTGCTCGCGACGGTCGGCGCAACGGCACCGTTCGTCGGACTTCTCGGAACAACGATGGGAATCGTGAATGCGTTCACGGCCATGGCCGCGACCGGATCCGGCGGTCTCGCCGCGATCGGTGGTGGTATCGCTGAAGCGCTTATCACGACGGCGTTCGGTCTCCTCGTCGCCATTCCTGCGGTCTGGGCGTACAACTATTTCACCACGAAGATCGACAATCTCACGGCCGAGATGACGTATGTCTCGAAAGAAATGATCGACTACCTCATCAAGGGCGTCTCGGGTGAGTTCGGCCGCAGCCGCTTCACGCGCGAGTTCAATGCAGCCGGCGGCGCCGGCGGCCCGATCGCGCAGTAAGCCACTCGACATTCCCTGAGGAGGTTTTCCAATGGCAATGGCGGCTAGTAGTGGCAGTGGCGTGCAGTCGTCGCCGAACGTGACGCCAATGATCGACGTCATGCTCGTACTGCTGATCATCTTCATGGTCGTGACGCCGGCGCTCATGGCGGGCTTCAACGCCGATCCGCCGAAGGCGATCAACCTGAAGGACCATCCCGAGGATGCCAACCTGGATCAGGTGTTAGGCATCGACCGCGACGGCGCTTATTACTTGAATAAGAAGCGCATTCGCACCGAGGACGTCGGGCCGATGATCAAGCGGATCTTCGATGCGCGCACCGAGGACAAGATCATGTATCTCAAGGCCGACAAAGGACTCGATTATTCCAAGGTGCTCGACGCGCTCGATCTCGCGGCGAAGAACGGTGTGCGTATGACGGGCATGATCTCGGAGCAGCGGCCTGGTACGATCTCGACGGTGGCCGGCGACACGAAGGCGTCAGCGCCCATTGGTAAGGCGCCTGCCGCGGGAGGGAAACCGTAATGGCCATGTCGTCAACCGGAGGCGGGACGGGTCTGAGCAACGAGATCAACGTCACGCC
>QHUV01000481.1 GCA_003222065.1 Gemmatimonadota bacterium
GGATTGGCGCTCGGCATCGGCTGTCCGCTCTTTGCGGTTTCATCGCTCGCGCTACTCGCGGCGCGAAGGGGAGCGAGTTCCGCGGGCCAATATCTCGCTGTTCTCGACGCACTTCGTGGAGAAGCGTACGTTGGCGGATATTCCTTCCACTCGCAGAGCGGATTTTCCGTGATCCTAAGGGAGCGAATCGTCAGGCAGGCAGATGTCGCAAGCCTCGCCGTTTCCCTCGGCGCAACCACCATCGGTCCGGGGCAGAGCATCGACGCGGGGCCGCATGCGAGTGCGGTGCTGGCCGTCGAATCGTTGATCGCGTCTAGCCACGGGGTGGATTTGGGGAGCTGGGAGCCCTACTACGGGCGGAAAGCCGAAGCCCAGATGCGATGGGAAGCGGCGCATGGGCAGCCCCTGCCGTCTGGCGGAAGCCACGCATGAAAGTCGTGGGACGCGTACGCGTCGACGACGTACCGACAATCGCGGCAATCGAGCGACGGTCGTTTTCCGATCCTTGGTCCGAGCGGTCATTTCGCGATGTGCTTTCTCATCCGCAGATTTACTTCGCTTGTATTCGAGATCTCGTCGACGGCGGTGGTGGCGCCTCGGCGGTGCTCGGTTATGTTGTCGCGTGGTTCGCGAGCGGTCAGGGTGAGATCGCGAACCTCGCAGTGGAGCCCGATCTTCGCGGGCGTGGAATTGGCTCGGCGCTCTTGGATGCGGCCCTGGAGGAGTCACGGCGCCACTCCACCACGGAGGTTTTTCTCGAGGTCCGACATTCGAATTTGCGGGCGCGCCAGCTCTATGAGTCGCGAGGGTTCACGGAAGTCGGACGGCGGCGGAGGTACTATCGGCAGCCCGTGGAAGACGCGGTCATACTTCGGCGAACGGAGCCAGCGGTGGTTAATCCACATTCTGATGCCTGAGCAGCAAATCATTGCAGTTCGGTACCTTGTCGTCGTTCGCCAAGAATCAGTTCGAAGTGCGTGAAAAGGGTTGGACGTTTCGGAAGGTTGAATGACACTGTACGCGGCGAGACTTGGGACCCTCTCGCCAGGAGGAATAC
>QHUV01000482.1 GCA_003222065.1 Gemmatimonadota bacterium
ATGGCGAGGGTGGAGGCCACCGTGCGACCAGGGCGCCGGCCACACAGAAGGCGAAAGCAGCCGCTGGAGGGGATGACTTCGAGGATTTCCCCGGCGCGCTGGAGGATGAGGACGACGATCTGCCGTTCTAGATCCTCGAACGAAGTCTGCGAGAATGCCGAATTTTGGGAGCCGCCTGAGGGCGGCTCTCGTTTCTTCCAGGCAGCCAATTCGTCATTTGTGTGCGGCTCATCTCGGACATCACGACCGAACCGGAGTGCCTTATGCTCGGCCGAGCAGTAAGCAAGCAAACTCTTCTCAGAATACGCGCTTCAGGCCTGGTCATAACGGCTGCGTTAGCGCTTGCGGTGCTCGGGACGACGACGCTCGGCGCGCAGCAGGAAACGCCGCCCGCGCACACGGTCAAACGGGGTGACACGCTCTGGGACTTGGCGAAGCTCTACCTTGGCGACTCCTTCTTGTGGCCAGAGATCTACCGGCTGAACACGGACATCATCGACGATCCGCACTGGATCTATCCAGGAGAAGTCCTGAAGCTGCCTGCGCCTGGGACCACGCCGCCTCCGGTGGTCGCCGACGTTCCACCCGTCAAGCAGGCCGGTGAACCAGTGCCTACGACGCCCGCGCCGGCGGCTTCCCCTGCACCGACGGCAACGGGAACTCCGGTATATGAGCCACCGATCGGAGTCCTGGATGGCCCAACCACTTTTCCCAAGACGCGGCCCCGCGGGCTCCGCAGCGTCGGAAGGTGAGCGCTACGTCACGTACACCTTCGGCCCGTATCTCGAGGATCTCGGTCAGGTGGTGGTGCCTACCGGCATCATCGAGGTGACGCGTGCGCCGCGCGACCGAGAGGCGGCAATTGCGCACGTCGTTCGCATGTTCGGGGAAATCCAAGCGGATCAGCGGCTGATGCCTTACGACAGCACCGCTCTACACATCTTCGGGCGCCCGGAGGAAAAGCCGGACTCGATTGTGTCCAAGGTCGCGTTGATACAGAGTGGTGCGATCTTGCCGAGCCTGCAGGATTATCTCGTCGTTGACGTCTCCACCCGTGATGGAGTGAGGGTGGGCGATGAGTTCCTGCTGTTCGAGCCCCATCACAAGTCCGACAAAAGTGATTTCGCCGATCCCGAGATCGCCATCGCACGCGCTCAGGCGGTCCGCGTGACGTCGTACGCGACGACGCTGATGATCACCGGCCAGAGGCATCCAAAAATCGAAGCAGGCACGCTGGCGCGTCGCGTTGCGACGATGCCCTAAGGCTCGCGTTTGCGTTTCAGATCGCGTGACCAGTCGCCCCGTGATGCCGTAAAGCTCGCGTTTGCTGTAGATTGGGGCGAAGCCAATGATCGCGATCGCCCACTTCGTCGCCATCTCGTTGTACATCGGCGCGGCCGCGCTCGCCGCGACGCCATTCGCCCGTCCCGTCGGCGCTCCCGTTCGCGGAGTCATCGCGTTGCTCGCGGCCGGCGTGCTCGTGCATGCGATGGCGCTCATTCTCTTCGCCCGCAACGTCGGTGTTGTGCCGCTTACCGGCCTGGGACCGGCGCTTTCCTTGGCCGGATTCGTCCTCGCCGCCACACTATTCACCGTCGAGCTTCTGGCGCAGGAAGTGTCGCTGACGCTCGTCGCCGCGCCTCTGGCGGCGCTCCCGACAGTTTTCGCCAACATCATTGGCCTGACGCCTGGCCAGGAGCCGGCGGGCGTCCGAGGGCTTTGGCTTTTCGCGCACATTGCGTTGAGCTTCGTCGGCATCGCCGCGTTCGCAACCGCGGCGGCGGCTGGTACGATGTACCTCATCGAGCGGCGGGAGCTCAAGTCACGGCGCTTCGGCGCCATCTTCAGGTTTTTCCCTCCACTTGCGACGCTGGACAAAGTGAATCACCTGGCGGCCATTGCCGGTTGGCTCGGCCTCACTCTTGGCGTCGTCCTCGCTGGCGCCTACTCGATCGCCTATCGGGAGATGAACCTGCCGCAGTTGATGTGGGGTAGCGGAGCATGGGTCGCCGTCAGTGGTATCGCCGTTGGACGTGTGCTCGGTGGCTGGCAGGCCCGCCGTGCCGCGGTCTACTCGAGCGTCACGTTCATGGCGGTGCTCCTCCTGTACGTCGCGATTCGTGTCGTCGGCCCGGCGGCGGGGAAATTCTTGTGAGCAGCGCATTCGGCGTTGCCGTCGTACTTCGTGGTAGCTCCATACCGGCACTCGTCGTCGGCGGTGGCGACGTCGCGACGAGGAAGGCCGTCGCGCTGCTCGACGGGGGCGCGTCGGTCCGCGTTCGCGCTCCAATCGTGAATCCGACGTTGCTGCAGCGGGCCGCGTCTGATGAGCATCTTTTCATCGAGCAACGGCCGTACGACCAATCGGCAATCGGTGACGCGATGCTCGTCGTCGCCGCGGCCGATGACCGCGCCGTCAACGCGCGCATTGGTACTGACGCACGCGGCGCACATCGATTGGTCGTCGTCGCCGATGATCCGGATGCCGGCAATTGCGTGATGCCCGCCATTCACCGCAGCGGCGATCTATTGGTCGCCGTCTCGTCCGGAGGCGTCCCCGGCGCGTCAGCGCGTGTGCGCGACGAGCTCGCGCGGCGGCTCGATCATCGTTATGCGTCAGCCATTCGAGATCTGGCCCGTTTGCGCCAGCGCCTCTTGCACAACGACGACCCGTCGGCCTGGCACTCCGCGGCCCGCGCCCTCCTCGCCGATGATTTTTGTGAGTCAGTGGAAACGGGCTCCTTTTCCGAGCGACTGGCGGCATGGCGATAGTCGTCGCCGGAATCAGTCACAACGGCGCCGCGCTTGCCGTGCGCGAGAAGGTCGCGTTTCGGGCCGCCGAGCTGCTGCCGATCCTCAGCGCCATTCGCGACGACTGTCGGTTTCGGGAGGGTGTTCTGCTCTCGACCTGTAATCGTACCGAGTTCTACATCGTCGAGGGTGAGCGCGACGCGGCGCCTGTCGTGTGGCGAACGCTGACATCGCGCCTCGGCGAGGAGGCATCGGCGTACGGGTACGTTCGCCGCGACAGAGACGCGATCTCTCATCTTTTCCACGTCGCGTCGGGACTCGACTCGATGGTGCTCGGCGAGGCGCAGATTCAGGGCCAAGTCCGTGACGCGTGGGAAGCTTGTCGCGCCGAATGTGGCGCGGTGCTGAACCGATTGTTCCAAACGTCACTACTCGTCGCGGGACGAGTGCGCAATGAAACGTCGATCGGTCGAGGCGCGGCGTCGGTGAGCTCGGCGGCACTGCAGCTCGCCCGGCAGATCTTCGGTTCACTCGCCGGACGCCGCGCGATGGTCCTCGGCGCGGGTGAAATGGCGGAACTTGCGCTCGAGTGCCTGGTCAACGAGGGCGTACGCGCCGCGATCGTCGCCAATCGCACATATGAGCGAGCACGGGAGCTTGCGGCGCGTCACGGCGCGGTCGCGATGCATTACGACGAGTGTTGGGCCTCGCTGCACGAAGTCGACGTGCTGCTCTGTTCGACGGCCGCACCGCGCCCCGTCGTCACGCTGGACCGCGTTAGGCCGGCGGTCGCCGGCCGTCGCGATCGACCGCTCTGCATTCTCGACATCGCCGTACCACGCGACGTCGAGCCCAGCGTCGGCGCCCTCGACAACGTGTTCCTCTACGACCTCGACGATCTACGCGCGGTCGTGACGACCAACGTCGAGCGGCGCCGGGAGGAGCTACCCACGGCCGAACAACTCATCGCCGGCGAAGTCGAACGTTACTGGCCGGGGACTGGGCATTGTCGATGCCGTCCGCTATCTCTTTGGGCTCGATGATACGGCGCGACCGGAGAAGGAACGTGATCGAGATCACCATCATGATTTGCGATAGAGGAGAGGGCGAGTGCCGAGTGCATTGGTGACTGGAGGCGCTGGTTTCATTGGCTCGCACGTCGCCGAGCTATTTTTGGCTCGTGGCTACACGGTAGAGATTCTCGACAACCTGTCGTCAGGCAAGCGCGAGCACGTCGATTCGCGAGCGCGGCTCCACGAGATGGACGTTCGGTCCGCCGAGGCGGCGCGCCTCGTGTCACAAACGCCATTCGATGTGATCGTGCATCTCGCGGCGCAGATCGACGTGCGCAAGAGCGTCGCCGATCCGGCGGCCGACGCGAGCATCAATGTCGGCGGCACGCTCAATCTCATCGAGGCGCTTCGCCAGAGTGGCCGCGGCACGCAAACGCGCTTTGTATTTTCGTCGACCGGCGGCGCATTGTACGGTGACTTCGTCGATCCGCCTAACGTGGAAAACTACAGCAAGGATCCCGAGTCACCCTATGGGATCGCCAAGCTGAGCGCCGAGTACTACCTCGCGTACTACGCGCGCGTGCACGGAATGGACACGGCGGTCGTCAGGTACGCGAACGTCTACGGGCCGCGCCAGGATCCGCACGGCGAGGCGGGTGTCGTTGCGATCTTTTGCGGACGTATCCTGGACGGTCGGCCACTCTCGGTGTACGGTGACGGGGCACAGACGCGCGACTATGTGTTCGTGGGCGACGTCGCCGAGGCAACCGTGCTCGCCGGCACGCATTCACTTCCGCGTCCCGAACGTCTCGATGCGCGCGCATTCAACGTCGGCACCGGCATCGAGACGAGTGTCACCGAGCTCGCGAGGCTTTTGCGCCGCGTCGCGCGTTCGGATGTCGGTGTCGAGCACCTGCCCAAGCGCCCCGGCGAGCAGCAACGCTCCGTGGTCAGTATCGCCAAGGCTGGCTCCCTGCTCGGCTGGCGGCCGCGGGCGTCACTCGAAGAAGGTTTGTCGAAGACATTTGCGTGGTTCGCGGAGCGCCACGATGGGAAGAGCGTGAACGCGCGCGCTGCATCGGGAGTGCAGCGATGACGACAGGGCCGGTGCTCCAGATCCGCGGCGCGGTGCCGTCGACGCCGCTCGAGCTGATCACCGGAGCGTCGACGCTCACACAGGTCGTCCTGATCGTTCTGGCGCTCCTGTCTCTCCTGAGTTGGGCGCTCATGCTCGGTCTCTGGCGTGAGCTGTCTCGCGCGCAAGGATCGTCGCTGCGGTTCTTTCGGGACTTCGAGCGGGCGTCGCGCCTCGACGAAGCGGGCACGATTGCCAAGACGACAGCACCTAACGCGCTGACCCGGCTCTTCATGCGCGCGGCGCATTTCGTGTCCGACACACGCGTGCGGAATCAGCAGGCGCGCGAGCGCGAAGCGGGAGATGTCGCCGCGCGTACGCCGGTGACGCTCACTGGCTCGCAGATCGAGACCTTACATCTCCTGCTCGAGACCGACGCCTCGGCGGAGCGCGATCGGCTCGGTCGTTTTTTGCCGTGGTTGGCGACGATCGGATCGGTCAGCCCGCTTATCGGTCTCCTCGGCACGGTGCTCGGCGTCATCGATGCCTTCATCGGCATTGCCACGAAGGGATCCGGCAACCTGACGGCCGTCGCGCCTGGCGTTGCCCAGGCCCTCGTCGCAACGGCCGCGGCGCTCGTCGTCGCCATTCCCGCGACATTCGCCTACAACATTTTTGCCGGACGTCTGAACCGATTCGATGGAATGATGGAGAGCTTCGGGACGGCGACGATCGCGCTCCTCGTCCGCGAGGGACAGATTTGATGTGCCCTCTGATGCGGCGGTCGGTCGCCGCAAGGGTCCGAGGCGCCTAACGTGGCCCGGCGACGGCGCGACCGTATCGAGTTGAACGCCGAAATCAACGTCGTGAATCTCATCGACGTGATGCTCCTGCTGCTCGTGATCTTCATGATCACCGCGCCGATGATGCAGGGCGGCGTCGACATCGCCCTTCCAAAGGCAGAAGCGCGACCGCTCGAATCGAAGGGTGGTCTCGTGGTCACGGTGACGCGCGGCGGACAGATCCTCGTCGGCGACACGAGGATGTCTTTCCCGCAATTCCGCGCGGCGTTCCGTGCCTTGGCATCGCAGCAGTCGCGTCAGGGCGTGTATCTCCGGGCCGACAGCAACGTGGGCTACGGGCTGGTCGTTCAGGTCCTCGCGGTCATGCGTTCCGCCGGCGTCGGCGACGTCGGCCTTGTGACGGAACCGGAGGTAATCCGCTGATGGCCGCGGAGAGAGGGGCGATGGGCGCGAGCGCCCTGCCTAACGGGAAATCGATCATGGCAGGGCCGTTGGCGGCTTCGATGGTGCTGCACGCGCTGCTCATCTCGCTTTTCTTCCTCTTTCGCGGCGGAGCGCCGCCGCCGTCGGCGCCGGTGTATCGCGTCGATCTTGTCGCCGCGCCACCGGGACCGCGCGCTGCCGGCGTCGTCAGTCCACAGCCCGTCGCACCATCGCCGCAGACGACGCCGATCCGCCCGAAGACGGCGCCCCACGAAATGCCGCCGCCAAATACAAAAGCGCCGCCGCGCGCGCCCACGCGCGAAGCCACGCCGACCCTTCCCACACAGACCAAGCCTGACAGCAAGCCGCCAACCGTCGCCGGTGGTGGTGAGGCCGGAGGCCGCGGGACGGATGTTGTGACGGTGAGCACAGGCGGAATCGATTTTCCGTATCCCGGTTACCTGGAGAACATCGTTCGCCAGATTGCAACCAGGTTCAAGCCGTCCTCGCGCGGCGCGCTGCGCGCTGAAGTTGTCTTTTTCATCAGCCGCGACGGATCCGTTCCGAGCTCCAGCATTCGGCTCGTGACGAGGTCTGGGGTGTACTCGTTCGACGTTGAGGCACAGGGCGCTGTCGAATCGGCGGCGAACGCTCGAGCATTTGGACCACTTCCTACGGGCTTTACCGAAGACGTGCTGCCGGTGACTTTCCGATTCGACACACGGCTGCTTCGCTGAGGAGCGGGTCTCTCAGAATCTCAAAGATGCGTTTTTCGACTTTCGTTGTTGTGTTTTCGGCGATCACTTTGCCGGTGTGTGTCGCGCACGCCC
>QHUV01000483.1 GCA_003222065.1 Gemmatimonadota bacterium
GGCGGGACAGTTCTTTGGTGGGGCGTCCTCGTCGTCGGACTCGTTGGGGCCGGTGTGCTCGCGCTGATGGAATAGCGGTAGCCGTTAGGCTACCGCTATTCCATCAGACTGAGCCTGACGACTGCCCATCCACCACACGGCCGCGACGGCGGCGCCGAGTGCAAGCGCAACGCCCATGGCGCCGATCGCACCGGCCGTCGCCGGCTTGACGGTCATGTTGAAGACGATCCCCAGGCCGAGCGCTGCCCGGAGCGACGCCGAGGTTTGTAGCACCGGATCGCTGAGACGCGCTCGAAGCGGCGGCGGAATGGGACCGTCTTCCGCGGGTACTATCTTCTTGATGGCGTTGGCGCGGCGCCCGGTGAGGGCGACGCTCAGGACTGCCATCAGGACCATTCCGAGCAGCGCAAGACCGATCCAGGCCTGGTGTCCCCAGCGTGTGGCAACCATGTAGAGGCCGGTCGCGAGGAGTACGAGGCCAGATGGTCCGTCGACGCGTCGGAGCCCGCCTAACAACGCCACCCACGGCCGGACCTGTGCAGTGGTCGTCGCGAGGCGAAGGTTGGCGAGGCTGGTCTGCTCCAGCGCGATACCAGCGAACAGACCGAGCGCACCGACGACGTGCAAGAAGACAGCAATGGCATACAGCGTCACGACACCCCCCTATCGAGCGAATTTGATCACTTCGTCTACCTCGGGCGCCATTGTGACAAGACAACGGCCGGAATTGTGACAGCGAGGGTCTGTCACAAATTGCCGGCGATGCTTGTCATCCTTCCGTGAATCCAATCGACATCCGTACCGCCGACTTCACGTCGGCGCGTCCGCTGCTCTTCTCCATCGCCTACCGGATGCTGGGTAGCGTCGCGGACGCCGAAGACGTGGTCCAGGACGCCTACCTCCGGTGGCTGGAGGCTCCCGAGGCCGACGTGCGTGCGCCGCGCGCGTACCTCGCGACGATCGTCACCCGGCTGTCGATCAACCGCCTGCGCTCCGCGCGCAACCAGCGCGAAAGCTACGTTGGGCCCTGGCTCCCGGAGCCGCTCGTGACCGAATACGCCCCCGATCCTTCCGAGCCCGTCGAGTTGGCTGAGTCGCTCTCGATGGCGTTCCTCGTTATGCTCGAACGACTGTCACCGATCGAGCGTGCGGTGCTCTTGCTGCACGACGTGTTCGACTTCGAGTACGCCGAGATCGCGCGCATCGTCGACAAGACCGAGCCCAATTGTCGCCAGCTGCTCGGCCGCGCCAAGAAGCACCTCGGCGCGGCCGAAGCACGCTTCGATGCCGATCAAGCACAAGCCGACAAGCTGACACAGCGCTTCACCCACGCGGCTGCTGCCGGAGACATGGAAGGCTTGTTAGGCGTGCTTGCCGAGGACATCACGCTCTGGGCGGATGGCGGTGGCAAGGTCCGCGGAGCCGCACTGCGGCCGATCACTGGGTCGGAGTCTGTAGCGCGATTCGTCGTCGGCGTCATTCAGCGCTTCGTGCCTGTCGAGCGAAGCATGCGGCAGACGCGAATCAATGGACAGCCGGGTTTCATCGTGTATGTGAGCGGCCGACCGCTCGCGGCGCTGATACTCGACATCCGGGATGGACGCATTCACACCATTTACGCGGTCGGCAACCCGGACAAGCTCCAGACGCTGCCCGAACTGCAGAGCAATTAAGGAGTCTCACATGTCTACTTTAGGAGTTGTGAACGGCGTACTATGGTCTGTCCAGGTCTTTCTTGCGCTCTTTTTCCTCGCGGCCAGCGTACCAAAGATCCTCGGCCGCGGTATCGAGCGTTGGACAGGCTTCTCCGATCTGCCCCGCGCCGAAGTCGTGTTCATTGGCGTCATGGAATTGTTCGGCGCGATTGGCCTCGTGCTGCCGATGGCGACCGGGATATTCCGTGGCTCACGTATAAATGTCGTTGTTCTGCTCAGGCGTCCCGCGAGAAGCGAAGCACATGGCGCGTAACCGTTGGGCTGATAAGGCAATTACCCCATCGTGACTGGGCGAGCGATGCGCGCGTCATTACCAGGCGCCCCTTCCCCTCCGTCCGCAGAGCACAACGCTGTGAGCGCACTGAAGATCTGCCCCACCTGCAGCGTCGTCTACCCCGAGAGCGAGCGCTTCTGCCCAAAGGACGGGGCGGCGCTGCACTGGCAGAGCGGCGTGACCACGGACCTTGTCGGTTCGATCATCGCCGAGCGCTATCACGTGCAGAAACAGCTGGGCGCCGGTGGAATGGGACGTGTTTATCTCGCCGAGCACGTGAAGATGGGCCGGCAGAGCGCCATCAAGGTGTTGCATCCGGCGATGGCGGGGGACGCCGAGGCCATCGGCCGATTCAATCGCGAGGCGGCGAACGCCAGCCGCATCGATCACCCGAACGTGGCCGCGATTTACGATTTCGGTGAGACGCACGACGGCTTGCTCTACCTCGCGATGCAATACGTCGAGGGCCAGACGCTCACCCAGATCATGAAGGCAACCGGGGCGCTCCCGCCGTTGCGCGCGTGCGACATCACGCGCCAGGCAGCGGAAGGGCTATACGCCGCGCATGCCATGGGGATCGTGCATCGCGATCTCAAGCCCGACAACATCATGGTCAGCACCGACGGCGATGGGATCGACGTCGTGAAGGTCGTGGACTTCGGCATCGCCAAGGCGACCGGAGAGCGGTCGCAAGGCGTGACGCGGACCGGCATCGTCATTGGGACGCCGGAGTACATGAGCCCCGAGCAGCTTGGCGGCGAAGAGCTCGACGGGCGCAGCGACCTGTACTCGCTCGCCCTCGTCGCCTTCAACATGCTCACCGGAGATTTGCCCTTCCCCGCCGC
>QHUV01000484.1 GCA_003222065.1 Gemmatimonadota bacterium
CCGCAGGCAACGACCGACGGCGCCGGCAACTTTGTTCTGGCGACCGTCCGCAGCGGCGCCGCCACGCTTCGTGTGCACCGTCTCGGCTACCGCACCGTCGACCGCGACGTCATCGTTGTGCCTAACGACACACTGCGCGTGGACGTCACGATGGAGGCCGAGGCCCACCAGCTCGCCCTCGTGCGCAGCGACGCGTCGCGCCGGGACCTCGAGTCGTTCACCGCCAAGCCTAACGTCGGCACGATCGCCATGGCCGCCCACGCCATGGCCGGTGTGCCGAGCGTCGGCGAGCCGGATGTCGTGCGCGTCGTGCAGCTCCTTCCCGGTGTCAGCGCCCGGAACGATTTCAGCACGGGCCTGAACGTGCGGGGCGGTAGCGCCGACCAGAATCTCGTCCTGCTCGACGGCATCCCGATCTACAACCCGTTCCACCTCGGCGGGTTGTTCAGCACGTTCATGGACGCAACGGTCGGCGGCATCGAGCTCATGACCGGCGCCTTCCCCGCGCGCTATGACGGCCGGCTCTCGAGCGTGCTCGACGTGCGCTCCGCCGACGAGACGCGACCGGGCGTGCACACGACCGCCGACGTCTCGCTCCTCGCCGCGACGGGACGCGTCGCCGGGTCGTTAGGCGACGGCCGCGGCGGCTGGAGCCTCGCCCTGCGGCGAACGTACGCCGACGCCATGGCGTCGACCTTCAGCCGGGACAACTTCCCGTATCACTTTCTCGATCTCCACGGCCGCGCCAATTACACCTTGCCTAACGCCTGGCGCGTCGCAGTGACCGGCTATGCCGGCCGCGACCTCCTCGACTTGAACCTCGCCGGCATTGCCGGGGATTCTACCGTCTCGCGCGCCGGGGAGGGAACGTGGAAGTACGAGTGGGGGAACCGCGTCCTCGGCGCGACGCTCGCCAGGGACTTCGCACCCGCGCCGCCGCTCGGCTGGCTCCTTGGGAGCACCACGGCCTTCGAGCAGCACATCTCGACTTCGGGCTTCTCGACGCGACTCAACATCGCCGACGGCGCGTCGACGCAACGCAGCGAGATCCGCGACGTTAGGCTCGGCGGATCTCTCACCGCGCGTGGCGAGGCGAACGACCGATCGATCGGCTACGACGTCGCCGCGACGCATGTGCGTTATGCATCGAGCTCCGCGCAAACCGGCACGACGGACTTCGACATCGTGCAGAATCCCGTGTCGTACGTTGGCTGGCTCGACGACCTCTGGCGCATGTCGTCGCGATGGATGGTGGAGGGCGGGCTGCGCGGTGAGGTGCTCACGGGACAGTGGAGTTGGGCCGCGCTCTCGCCGCGGCTCTCGATCAAATATTTCGCGACGCCGACGTTCGCGCTCACCGCCGCGGCGGGACGCGTGACGCAATCGATGCACTCGCTCGCCGGCGACGGACCCCTGCGCTTCTTCGACGTCTGGTTGGCGAGCGATCGGTACATCCCCGTCGAGACGGCGTGGCACTGGGTGGTCGGCGCCGAGCGAAGAGTGAATGCGTCGTCGCTTCGAGTCGAGGGGTATCTCAAGAAATACGATCGCGTGCTCGACGCGAATCTATCGGAGGACCCGAGCCGCCGCGGTGACGAATTTCTGCCGGCGACCGGGCTCGCGTACGGCGTCGACGTGCTCGCGCGCTGGCAGCCGGGTACAGGACCGACCGGCTGGGTCTCGTATGCTTACGGGTTGACCACTCACGAGCGAGACGGCGTCCGCTGGGCGCCCGGCAACGATCGACGGCACGACCTCAACGTCGTCGCAACATGGCAGCTCGCCCGCTACCGGCTCGGCGCGCGCTTCGGCTACGCGACGGGCACGCCGTACACGCCGATCGTCGGTCAGATCGCGCGTCGCGCGTACGACCCGGCGAATGACACATGGGGCACCGGCAATCCGCCGATCTACATCGAGCCGTTAGGCGGGGCGCGCAACGCGGCGCGCTTTCCGGCGACGCAGCGGCTCGATCTCGACGTTTCGCGCGAGATGGTCGTTCGCGGCGCGCTGGTCGCGCCGTACGTGAGCGTCGTCAACGCGTACAACGCGCAAAACGTGTTCGTCTACATCTACGATTACTCGACAGATCATCCGACCAGGCGCGGGTACACTCAATTCCCGATTCTGCCGAGCGCGGGGGTGCGCGTTGCATTCTAGCCGGCTGTGCTTCTTGGCGCTCGCCGTGCTCGGCGCCTGTGAGATCGACAAGACGGCGATTCCGCGCACGGACTCGCGACTCGCGCTCCATGCGGTCTTGAGCGCTACCGCGCCGACACAGGTCGTGCTCCTCGAGCGCACCCGA
>QHUV01000485.1 GCA_003222065.1 Gemmatimonadota bacterium
CCCTGGCGTCGGCGTGGGTCAGCTCCGTGTGACGAGCGCCACTCCATACGGAGGCTATCTGCCGAATGGCACTGGGACCTCCGGTGTGCCAGAGAGTTCGATTGCCACCGGCACGGCGACCTTTCTCACCGGACAGCGCGTGCCGTTCACCCTTGACCTGCACTCGAACTACTGGCCGAATGCCACGAACACATACGATACGGCCACTCTTTACTTCTGCCCTGTGGCGACCTACACGAGTTGCACACCGTATCCGTTCTTCGGGGAGCTCCACCACGAACCGCAGTAACACCGCTGCTCCTCAGTTCACAAGTCGCTGCTGCGATTCTCGTTAGGCCACATTCGTGGGGCGCTAAAGCCCGTGCTCCCTGCTGACCCAGCTGGGCCGCTTGGTCTGAGCCGGCGTCGAATCTCATTGATGCTTACGCTCGCCATCGCGACGGCGAGCGCGATGCCTGACATCGCACGCGCGCAGGCCCGCGACAGCACAGGCGTAACCGCCTTACGAATCTTTCTCGATTGTCCGCCGTACATCTGCGACTTCGACTTCTTTCGGAGCGAGCTCGCGTCGGTGAATTGGGTGCGCGATCGACAGCTGGCAGACGTGCAGATCCTCGTCACGACGCAGCAGACCGGCAGTGGCGGGACCGAATACACGTTGACCTTTATTGGGCTCGGGCGCACCACAGGCATTGGTGACACCCTTCGATATGCGGCACTGCCGAGCGAGGCGGCCGACGTGACCCGACGGGCACTCGTGCAACGGACACGCGTCGCCCTCGTGCGGTACGTGGCGCTCATCTCCGGCGCGGACGCCGTGCACGTTTCCTTTGGTAACGAAGGGCACGGCGTGTCGGCGCAAACCAAACCGGATCGAGATCCGTGGCATTATTGGGTCTTCCAAGCGTCGATGAACGGCTTCCTGAATGGCGAGTCCGCACAGCGATTCCGTAACTTCTACGGAACGGTCTCGGCCAACCGCGTCACCACGGAGTGGAAGACGAACGTCGAGTACGACGAGAGCTATAACGACAGTCGTTTCGACATTCCTGATGACGCTTCGCCATCGGGAACGCGCACTGTCACGAATGTCCAGCGCAGTTACGGGATCAACACGCTCCAAGTGAAGAGCCTCAATGCGCATTGGTCCATCGGTGCACGGGCGAGCCTTAGCTCCTCGATGTTTCTGAACCAGCACCGTGCCTGGTCCGCCGCCCCCGCGCTCGAGTACGACATCTTCCCGTACTCGGAGTCAACACGGCGACAAATTCGAGTGCTGTACTCTATCGGGTTGTCAGGGTACCAGTACACCGACACCACGATCTACAACCGGATTCGCGAAAGTATCCCCTTTCACAACGTCACAGTCGCGGTCGGCCTACAGCAGGCCTGGGGCTCCGTCAACGTGAACGGGAATGCGAATTGGTTCCTTGCTGATCCCGGGAAGCACAGCGCGGGGGTGTTCGGGTCCGTCAACCTGCGCGTCGTGAAAGGTCTCGCGCTCAACTTGGGCGGGAGCGTCAACTCGATTCGCGATCAGGTGTATCTGCCCAAGCTTCCGGGCACCGATGAGCAGATTCTACTTCAGGAGCGCCAGCGAGCGACCACCTATCGATACTTCGTCAATTTCGGCGTGAGCTACACCTTTGGATCGATCTACAACAACATCGTGAACCCGCGGTTCGGAGGCGGACAGACTTTCTTCTTCTGAGTCGAGGAACCTCCCCGGTTCTCTTCGTCCACGGCTGGAATGCGAACAGCACGACCTGGACGACGATGGTCGGTCGCTTCAAGGCCGACGGGTACACCGACGCGGAGCTCGTCAACTGGTCTTACAACAGCGCGGCAACATTCGACACATTCGGGAATGCTGCATCTAGCCTCAGCTGTCGTCCCAGCGGCGATGTTGGGCTTCCGATCCAGATGATTCCGCGGCGGTACGTGGCAGCGCTTTCCGAAGCAGATTCACGAGTTCCTCATCTGGGTAGTCAGCCCAATCCTTCGGCCAATCTCGAAGATCGACGTGGCGCGGGCCGGCCGTGAAACGCAGCACGAGCGCGTCGCCGCTCTCTGTATCCTGCACGGCGCACACTGCCCAGATTCTGCCACCCGGAGATCGGAACGTGCGAACGACGCTCAGATCGGTAACGTCCGGCGTCTCTGCTCGAGGGAAATCGTGAACCCGGTCCGGCGCATCCACCTCGCGGTCCGCGAAA
>QHUV01000486.1 GCA_003222065.1 Gemmatimonadota bacterium
CATGGCGATGCGCTCGAGCCACGCACCCAACTGGTGGTTCGTCACCCTCGCGCCCTGCCACGAGCGCAGCGACCGCACGTCACTGCCGAGGACGGGCTGGGGCTGGTGCCTCGGCGAGCCATTGTCGTACATCATCGACCTACTCGATGACGTCGGGCAGCCGGCGTTTCGAATCTTCTATCAGGACGCTGCTTCGCGTCCACTCGACGTGGTCCTCCCGCCGTTCGCCCGTCCTGACCAGCACGGCGTCGACCTCGCGATCGTATGCGCGGGCAACTTCAAGAAGGTTCCCGACTATCCGACGCTGCTCCTCGCCGCGCTGCGGCCGAAACACGTGATCGTCGGCCACTGGGAAGACTTCTTCCACCCGCAGGGCGATGCTCCGTCTCCCGTGCGACTGACTGACACACGGGAGTTGGCCGCGCGACTCGACGCACTGGGAGCGGGCAAGTGGGTCGCGCTCACTCCCGGTGGCGCCGTCGAGGTCAGGTACTAAGGAACGGCTCGCCCGTCATCGAACGTTCGCCGGCATTACCTCGGCGAGCGCACGCGTCACGAGGCGGACAGGAATCCCGACATCCGTGGCGGCGGACTCGAGGTCGCGGACCGTGTACGGGCCCAACGCCGTCTTTCCCGTTAGGCGGCTGCTTACGTCCTGCAGCGCCGCCTGTTGCAACGCGGCGGCGCGTTGGAGCACGAGCATCGCCTCATGAGACGAGAGTGTACGGGCATCGAACTCGCCGGTGCGTGTCGGCAGCGGCTCGGAGATGCGCAACGCCTTCTCGAGCGCGTCGGCGAGCGACTCGCCGGTCGGGTACCGTCCGTCGCGTTCCTTCGCCAGACAGCGGTCGATGACGCCGGCGATCGGCGCCGGGACGGTCGGCGCCACGGAGGCGAGCGGCGGCGCCGGCCGGCTGATGTGCGCGTGCAACAGCACCGACACGTTGGCGCCGCCAAAAGGCAAGCGGCCGCTCAGGAGCAGAAATCCGACGACACCTAACGAGTAGAGGTCGCTCCGTCCGTCGAGCGGCTCGCCGTTGATCTGCTCGGGGCTCATGTAGCTCGCCGTCCCGACGATGAGCGCGTCCTGGGCCAGTGTCGGGCCGAACTCCACGCGGGCAATACCGAAGTCGGTGACGATTGCGCGGTCCGATCCGCGCTCGATCATGATGTTCTCGGGCTTCACGTCGCGATGCACGACGCCTCGCGCGTGCGCGTAGGCGAGCGCCCAGGCGACCTCGCGCAGCCAACGCACGGCGTCCGCGGCGGCGAGCGGGCCGCGGGCACTCACGCGCTCGCCGAGATTCTCGCCCTCGATGAAGGGCATCGCAAAGAATGGATGACCGGCCAATTCGTCGGCGCGGAACACGGCGACGATATTCGGATGCGACAACCGACCGGCGGTGCGTGCCTCACGCAGAAAAAGCTCACGCAGCTCTGTGTCGGCGGCGAGATGCGGCGGCAGCACTTTGATGGCGACGAATCGGTCGAGCCGCACGTCGCGCGCGAGGAAGACGACGCCCATGCCTCCGCGTCCGAGCTCGCGCTCGACGGCGTACTGCGACGCCAGCGCGGTCCAGAGATCGCTGAACTCGGCGCCGATGGTCGATGGCATGAGCGGATCGCGCGGCGTAGTGGGCGTCGACGTCATGGGTCCCCTAAGGTGCGGCGATGCCTCAATGTAATGTTCGCGCTTGTCGCCGTGCGTCACGTTTTGACCAAGCGCTCCAACGCCCGCTGTAGCGTTTCCAGCTCGGCGTTGTCGAGCTCGAGCAGTTGCGGCGGCGTCGCGTAGAATGCCTCCATCAACTCCGCTTTGGTTCTGGCGCCCTTCGGCGTCAGGACGACGAGCTTGACACGTCTATCGTTAGGCTTGTTTCGGCGCTCGGCGAGGCCGGCGCGCTCCAGGCGGTCGACGATCCACGTCGCGTTGGAGGCGTCGCAGCGCCACTCCTCGGCGAGCGAACGCATCGTGCGGCCGGTCACGGGATCGAGGCTGCCGAGCGCACGCGAGTCATTCGGCGTGAGCTCGAATCGCCCCAAGACTGCGGTGCGGCGCGGAGCCGTGCTGATCAAGAAGTCGAACATCAATTCCCAGACGCGCCGCGCGCGAGCCGCTTTGGTCTTGGCCGAGGTCGCCATGCACAAGAGTACGCGCCGGAGCGAACACCTTCAATCATCCCTATGGTTGAAACCTACCGATAGTTGATATCGTTCAAGCATCGAGGACCTTCGGCCGGCACCTTCAGGAGGGATTCACACCATGCAACACCTGGTCATTCTCTTTCTGCACGTTGCCTCCGCGATGGGGATCGTCGCGTCCTTCGGCATCGAAAGCCTCGTGCTCGCACAGCTTCGTGCTGCTCACTCGGCGACGGATGCACGCTCGGTGCTCGCGAGCTACCGTTACGCGCAGCGAGCGGGAGCCGCGAGCCTCATCGCGACGGTCGTCACCGGCATCTACCTCGCGACCGTGTACTGGGGCTGGCGCGGCGCATGGATGGGCATCGCGTTTCTTACCCTCATCGCGATCGCCATCATCGGCGCGATAATGACGGGCGTGCCGGTGACCAGGCTGTTGCGCGGCAACAGCGGCCCGGCCGTGCCGAGCGGGTTCGTCGCCCGGCTGAGCGTGTCGTTCGCGATACGCCTGATGCTCTTCGTTGGTATCGTATTTCTCATGACGGTGAAGCCAGCGGCGCCTGTTCCGGCGCTCTCTGTTGTGGCTATTGCCGCGTTGCTCGGCGTGGCGTTCGGGCTTCCCGCGCTGCGCCGTGCGCAAGCCACATCTAACGATTCGGGAGTGCCGGCGCGATGAAGCCGTTGCAAGGCAATGTCGCGTTGGTAACCGGCAGCTCGCGCGGCATTGGAGCGGCAATCGCCAAGCACTTCGCCGAGCTTGGCGCCAGCGTCGTGGTCCATGGACGCGATACGGTTGCGATCGAGGCGGTGCGCAGCTCAATCGACCGAGCAGGTGGCAAATCGGTCGGCGTTGCCGGTGACGTGACGAGTTTTGCCCTCATCGAACGGATGCGCGCTGAAGTCGAGAGTCGTCTCGGCCCAGTGAATATTCTCGTCGCGAATGCC
>QHUV01000044.1 GCA_003222065.1 Gemmatimonadota bacterium
AGGCCAGCTCGAAAGACCGCCGAGTTGAACAAGGTCAAAACTGCACTAATTACTCGTATCTACCAGTGACGGCGCTCACACGCGGCGCTCAGAATGCGAGCAAACTGTTCACATTCTTGTCACTTGCGCGGTTTAGTAGTGTCTAACAAGTACACACTCGTAAGGCACACCGTGCGTTAGGCACGAGACAAGGCAAGCCGCGTTCCGCGGGGTTGACGTGTGCCGACACCAGGCGAGTCGACCGAGATCCGCGCGGGCATCCGGACAAGGGCGCCGAATTCAGCCCATCCGCCCGCCCGCCACGGGCCGGACCGGCGGCGACGGCCGACTGACCGATCCGGCGAATTGCAACACATTGCCGCGAATTGCGAGGACGGCCTTCGGCAACGCTAGAATCGCCCCGTCGAGCCCTCTAACTTCCGAACACGTATGGCCTCGCGCACTGTTCCGGAGCTTCTATCGCCCGCCGGCTCGCTCGACGCCGTTCGCGCCGCCGTCGCGAATGGTGCCGACGCCGTTTATCTCGGGGCCCAGCGCTTCAACGCGCGCGACGAAGGCGCCCAGCTCACACTCGACGAGCTCGCTGATGCGTGTCGCATCGCGCACGGCCGCGGCCGACGCATCTATCTCACCCTGAATGTTCTCGTCAAACCTCGTGAGCTCGCCGAGGCGCTCGCCTTTCTCGGTGAGGCAATCGACCGCGGCATTGACGCGGTGATCGTTCAGGACCTCGGCCTCATCGGCCTGATTCGGGAGCTGTACCCAGATCTGGAGATCCACGGCTCGACGCAAACGACGGTGCACGACGGCTCCGGGGCCGCGGTGCTCGAGGAGCTCGGCGTGAAGCGCGTGGTGCTGGCGCGCGAGAACACCCTCGAGGACCTGAAGGCGATTCGCCAGCGCGTCCCCAATCTCGGTCTCGAGACATTCGTGCACGGCGCGTTGTGCATCTCGTACTCGGGCCAGTGCTTCATGTCCGGCATGATCTCCGAGCGCAGCGCGAATCGCGGATCCTGCGCGCAATCGTGCCGGAAGGACTACGTGCTCAAAGACGCCACGACCGGCGTAGAGCTCGATCGCGGATATCTCATCTCGACAAAGGATCTCGCGGCGTATGAACATCTACCGGCAATCGCTGATCTCGGCATCGTCTGCCTCAAGGTCGAAGGTCGAAAGAAGCGTCCGGAATACGTAGCGACGGTCACTCACGCGTATCGCACGTTTCTCGATCGGCTGCGCGGGGGCGACGCCACGCCGCCGACCGACGCCGAGATCGAGCCGCTCGTTCAGATCTATAGTCGCGGATTCACCGGCGGTATGTACGGCGGGCGCGAGGGACGTTCGTATGTAACTCGCACCCAGCCGGATAACCGTGGGCTGGTGATCGGCGAAGTCATCGGCGCGGAGCGCGGTGAGATGCTTGTCGACACCGACATTCCGATCGAGGTCGGCGACGGCTTGGCGTTCGAGGCTCCCGGCGCGGTCGGCGGGCCGACGGTCGGATTCTCGGTGACAGCCGTTAGGCGCATCGCCGATCGTCCACGCCACCGTCAGGCGCTGCGCACGCGAACGCGCGTCCCTAACGGCTGGCGCGTCGTGCGAACCTCACAGGCCAACCTGTTGGCCCGGTCGCGCGCCAGCTACGCATCGATCGCCGACGGCGGTCCGCCAAAGAAGATCCGGTTGGACATCCGTGTCTTCGGTTCCGTCGGCGCTCACCTCAAAGTGTTATTCAGAGCGGCCGACGATGAAGTGGAGGCTCGCAGCGAGACGCAGCTCGTTCCGGCCGCGAATCGCGCCTTGCATCGCGCCACGCTCCGCGAACAGCTCGGGAGGCTGGGCGAGACGCCCTTCGCTCTTGCCGAGATCGACGATCGCGGACTGGACAACGACCTCTTCCTGCCAATTCGCGAGCTCAATCGCGTTCGGCAATCGGCAATCGAGCAACTGATGCGGCGTCGGGACTGGGCCTCCGCGGCGCGCGAGGCAGCGCACACCGAGCGCATCGAGAAAGCGATCGCCGCCATCGACGTCCGCAGCGCTCGTCCGGGCGCGGACGAGCGCCCGTTCACGCTGTCCGCGCAGGTGTACAACGTCGACGATGCCGAGCGCGCCGCGGACGCGGGAGCGACAGAAGTCACTTTCGATCCGTTCCTGCGCCACCCCGCGCCTTCACTGGCGCGCGTGCGCGCGCTCGCCGAATCGTTAGGCGCGCGCGGCATTGGCTTGCGGCTGCGTACCCCGACCATCGTCCGTCCCGAGGAGCGTCGCAGCATCGCCAAGTGGCTCGACCTCGGCCTGCCGCTCCTCAGCGGCCACCTCGGTCTCGTCGCCGACCTTGCGCGGGCTGGTCGCGATGTCGTCGCAGATTACGCCGTGAACGTGATGAATCAGCACACCGCCGCGCAGATCTTTCGCCTCGGCGCGCGGCGGGCCGTCTTGTCCGTCGAGCTGACCGCGGACGAGATACGGGACGTGACCGCGCCGTGGCGCGGAGCCGGCTTTGATGTATTTCTGTATGGCCGCCCGGAGGGGATGACGATCGAGCACTGCGTACTCTCCGCGGCGTTCGATCGCGAGCCAACGACCTGTCGTGACCTCTGCGTGCAAAAGCACGCGAACATCACCCTCACTGATCCGGCCGGCTACGATTTCGGCGTTGCCACTGACACGGCATGTCGCAACAGGTTGCTGCACTCGCGTCCCATCGAAGGCTCGGAGCATCTGCCACGACTCTGGCGCGCCGGCATCCGCGGCTACCAGGTGGTGTTCAATGTCGAGGCTGAGCCGATAGCTGATGTGGTGGCCGCCTATCGGCGGATGCTCGACCGTCTCGCGGCCGGACAAGAGTTGCCGGCGAAGGAGACTGGCGAGTTGCGCGCCGTGTTGCACGGCGAGTTCACACGCGGCCACTTCGCTCGCGCCGTATGAACCTGCGCTCCTTCGATGAGCCGCGT
The DNA here is from genome assembly GCA_003222065.1 of Gemmatimonadota bacterium. Classification (GTDB taxonomy): domain Bacteria; phylum Gemmatimonadota; class Gemmatimonadetes; order Gemmatimonadales; family Gemmatimonadaceae; genus AG2. The sequence continues at coordinate 2,958 of QHUV01000044.1, forward strand.
CGCCGATGGGTGCTGCGCGCGTTCGCCGACGTCGCGAGTCTGCACGGATGACACATCCCAAGTCGCTCGAGGACGCGCGCGCCGCGCTGCGTCAGCATTTCGGCTTTCCTGATTTTCGCCCAGGTCAGACGGAAGCCGTCGAATCGGTCTTGCAAAGTCAGGACACGTTGGTCGTACTCCCAACCGGGGGCGGCAAGTCTCTCTGCTATCAGGTGCCGGCACTCATGCTGCCGCACCTAACGGTGGTGATCTCGCCCCTGATCTCCCTCATGAAAGATCAGGTCGATGCGCTGACACGTCGGGGGTTGCCGGCGACGTTCGTCAACAGCTCACTCACCTCGACGCAGGTCGCCGATCGGCTGGCGCGAGCGCAGCGAGGCGAGTTCAAGCTGCTCTACGTCGCGCCGGAGCGTTTCGATGTCGGCAGCACGGCGGAGCGGTTGAAGGGCACCGGCGTTTCGCTGCTTGCCGTCGACGAGGCACACTGCATCAGTGAGTGGGGACACGACTTTCGGCCGAGCTACCTTCGTATCGCGAGCGTGCGTGAGCGGCTCGGCTGGCCACCGGTGGTCGCTCTCACCGCGACGGCCACACCGCACGTCCGGGCCGACATCGTTCGGCAGCTGAAGCTCGACCACGCGAAGACCATCATCACCGGTTTCGACCGCCGCAACCTGCGCTACCACGTGGTATCGTCACGCACGGAGCAAGACAAGGACGAAGCGCTCGTCGGTATCCTTCGCGCCGCGCCCGGTCTTGCCGTCGTCTACGCGTCGACGCGGCGTACCGTCGAGCGGATTACAAACTTGCTCAATGACGCACGCGTCGCCTCCGTCGCCTATCACGCTGGGTTGGACGACGCGCATCGTCGCGAAGTGCAGGACGCGTTCATGAAGGAGCGCGTCCGCGTGATCGTGGCCACGAACGCCTTCGGTATGGGCATCGACAAGCCTAACGTGAGGCTGGTGCTGCATTACGCGATGCCGGGGACGCTCGAGGCGTATTACCAGGAGGCAGGACGGGCCGGCCGTGATGGCGAGCCCGCCGATTGCTTTCTGTTGCACTCGTTTCAGGACCGCTTCACCCACGAGTTCTTCATCAAAGGCTCCTATCCGGAGCGCGACGTAGTGGAGAAGGTCCATCGCGTGCTCCTCCGGTCCGCCTCGTCAACTGGCGACGTTGATCTGAGTGCCGAGGACATCGCCGCCGGCATCCGCGACAAGGTGAACGTGCGCGAGGTGGAGGGATCGCTGCGCATTCTCACTGCCGCCGGTGCGTATCGCCGGCTGCCGGAGAACAACTCGCGCGCCAACGTTCGATTGCTCGCAACGCCCGAGCGCATCAAGCGTGAGCTCGGCGTCACGGCGGACTCCATGGAGCTCGGTTTGCTGAGGGCGTTGTGGCGCGTCGCTGGATCGGCGCTCGAGGACGGCACGGTGATCGACCTCGCCGGCCTTCCCCCCGGCTTCAGTGGCGCGAATGGAGTGGCGTCACTGCTCGACGCCCTACAAGGACGACAATTCGTGGAGTGGAAGCGCCTCGGTGGAGGTAGCTCCCTCGAGCCGAAGCGCTCGCTGGAGACGTTCGCGATCGATTGGGCAACGCTAGACCGTCGCCGCCGCGCCGAGTTGGCGAAGCTCGATGCAATGCAGCAGTACGCATATCTCCGAACGTGCCGGCGCGGATTTGTCTTGCGTTACTTTGGCGATCCAGCGGCTCGGCCACGCTGTGCAGGCTGCGACAACTGTCTCGGAACCCACGTCGAGGTGTCGAAGGGAAAAGCCTCCACAGGCAGAACGCCGCGCAATAGGCCAGCGCTGAGAGGCCGCCAGGGTAAGCCAGGCTCCCCGGCACCGGACGACCTGGTTCTCGAAGCAGCCGACGGCGTGTTACTCGAGCGCCTCCGCACATTGCGTCGCTCGATCGCGAAGGAAGAGCAGGTCCCTGCCTATGTTGTCTTTCCCGATCGTACGCTCGCGGAAATCGCCGTCCGCCGTCCGAGCACCACGGCGGCGCTTGCCGGGATTCGTGGGGTAGGACCAACGAAGCTCGATCGCTACGGCGAGCGCTTTCTCGCGCTGGTGCGCTCCGCCGATGGAACCGAAGCCGCCTAACGACCTCCATGGACGACGCGCTCTATTTCACCGAGCAGCACCTCGCGACGCGCGAAATGGTTCGCCAGTTCGCCCGCGACGAAGTGGCTCCCACCGCCGCCCATTGGGACGCGGAGGGCAAGTTCCCTTGGGAGAACGTGAAGAAGATGGCCGAGCTCGGGTTGCTCGGGGTGCCGTGGCCCGAGGACCTTGGCGGCGCTGGGCTCGATACGCTCAGCTACATGATTGTGATCGAGGAGCTCGCGAAGGTCGACGCCTCGCACGGTCTCACCGTGTCGGCCCACACCACCCTGGGGACGTCGCCCATTGTTCGATTCGGGAGTGAGGAGCAGAAGCGACGCTTCGTTCCATTGCTCGCGTCGGGACGCGTAATGGGTGGCTTCGGGCTCACCGAACCCGATGCGGGCAGCGATGCCGGTGGAACCCGTACGACCGCCGTCCGCAAGAACGACCACTATGTGCTCAATGGGGTCAAGCGCTTCATCACGCACGGTAGCGTCGGCGAGATCTTCGTCGTTACCGCGGTCACCGATCGCTCGAAAGGCACGAAAGGAATCAGCTCATTCGTGCTCACGAAGGAGACGAGTGACCTCAGCACGGCGCTCAAGTTAGGCGTCGGCCACGAGCCGAGTTTGCCCCGCATGAAAGGCTTTCGCGCCGGCAAGAAGGAAGACAAGCTCGGTTGGCGCGCATCTGACACTGCCGAGCTCATTATGGAGGACGTCGAGGTTCCGGTCGAGAATCTCATCGGTGAGGAGGGGAAGGGCTTCGTCAATTTTATGAAGACGCTCGACTCGGGGCGCATCGGCATTGCCGCGCTGTCGCTCGGGATCGCCGAGGGCGCTCTCGAGCACGCGCTGCGCTATGCGTCGATGCGACGTCAATTCGGCCAGCCGATCGCGAACTTTCAGGGCATTCAGTTTCAGCTGTCCGATATGGCCACGGAGATCGAGGCTGGCAAGCACCTCATGTTTCATGCGGCGTGGCTAGCGCAACACGGCAAGCCCTTCAGCAAGGAAGCAGCGATAGCGAAGCTGTTCTGCTCGGAGCTGGCGATGCGCGCGACGATCAAGGCCGTCCAGATACATGGCGGTTACGGATACACCAAGGATTATCCCGTCGAACGATTCATGCGCGACGCGAAGATCTGCGAAATAGGCGAAGGGACCTCCGAGATTCAAAGGATCGTGATCGCGCGCCATCTCCTACGCGAACTCGCCGACTGACATGAACGCGTAAGTGCTTGCTCTTGTTGCGGAAAGCGGCCCGGGTCGTTAATCATTTTGCTCGTGACGACTTCTGTTGTTCTCACCACTCGCAAGGCAGCCAGCGACTCGGCGCGCCTTACGAGTCCATGGCGCGTGATGCACGCGATCTTTGAATCGCTGCTGCGCGCGCTCGCCCTCGATCCGGTGCGAGACCTCATGAAGAGAGTCGATCGCACGCCGATCCGATCACTGCTGAAGCGACTGAATGGCACGCCTCAGCCGGATGCGACGTGGACGATCAACCGGATGCCGAGGGATACCACATCGTTCCGCACCGATTACAGGACCGCGCACGTGCGCCGTTCTGTGCTGGGCAGCAACGACAAACCTTTGAGCCGCGCCCCCTGCGTCGTCGAGTCGCCGACGCCGAGGACCAGCGCGGAGCACGATGAAACGAGAATTATTGATCAACGCAGCACCACGCGAGACGCGTGTCGCGATCCTGGAGGACGACGAGTTAGTTGAACTGCTTGTCGACCGGCCCGAAGCACGGCGCATGGTCGGCGATATTTACCTCGGGCGAGTGGAGGCCGTTCTTCCCGGCATCCAGGCGGCCTTCGTCGACATTGGCACGGAGAAGAGCGCCTTTCTCCACGCCTCGGATTTGGTATTTCCCGATGCCAACGGCGATGGCGACGACGAGGAGGATGAGGCTGACGACGAGGCGCGCGAAGAGAAAGACGACGCGCGCGGCCGCCGGACCAAGGCGCCGCCCATTCAGGATTTGCTAAAGCGCGGACAGGACATCGCCGTCCAGGTCTCCAAAGAACCGATCTCGACGAAGGGACCACGCGTCACAGCGCAGATCTCACTCGCCGGCCGTTTTCTGGTCTACATGCCGTTCGCATCGCGAGTCGGCGTGAGCCGAAAGATCGGCGACCGTGCCGAGCGTCAGCGGCTGCGCGAGCAGATGCAGAATCTCCTGCCCGAGAACTCGGGTGGCATCATCGTCCGCACGGTCGGCGAAGACGTCACACCCGATACGTTCGAGCGCGAGCTCAACACTCTGATGAACACGTGGAAGCGCATCAAGCGGAAGACGCATTTCGTGCGCGCGCCAAGCCTTGTTCACCGAGAAACGAGTTTGACCCGCGGTCTGATGCGCGACGTCTTCAGCACCAAGGTCGAGCAGGTGACGGTCGATTCGCGCCAGGTATTCAACGAGATCGTCGAATATCTCAAGGGGATCGCGCCTGAGCTGATCGATCGGGTGAAGCTCTATGAGGACGTCGTGCCGTTGTTCGACAAAGCGAACATCGAGCACGAGATCCGCGATCTGTTCAAGCGCCGCTGCGATCTGCCGTCGGGCGGATATTTGATCATCGAGCCCACGGAAGCGCTCGTCTCGATCGACGTGAACTCCGGGCGTTACACGGGGAAAAAAGATCCCGAAAAGACAATTCTGAAGACCAACGTCGAGGCAGCTCGTGAGGTGGCGCGGCAACTCCGGCTTCGGGATATCGGCGGCATCATCGTTTGCGACTTCATCGACATGGAGACGAAGGCGAATCGCGATAAGGTGCTACAGGAGCTCCGCGCACATCTGGGACGCGATCGCGCACGCACGAAGGCGTTCGCGGTGAGCGATCTGGGGCTCGTCGAGATGACGCGGCAGCGCGTGCGGCAGAGCCACCTGCAGAACATGACGGAGCCATGTCAAACGTGCCACGGTACGGGACGCGTCTTCACGGCCGAAACGATCGTCCGGCGCCTCGAGCGATCAGTTCGGCGCATGGGCGTGGAGGGGAAGCGCGACCACCTCGTCGTGAAGCTGCATCCCGACGTCGCGATGTACGTGCTAGAGCACGAGAAGGACTTGCTCAAGAAGCTCGAAAAGCTCGCCGGGTTTGGCCTCGAGCTGCGTGACGATCCGCTGCTTCGGCCGGACGAGTTCAAACTGGTCGTGAAGTCGGCGGGCCGGGACGTGACGCAGCAGTACGCGGTGGCTTGACCCGTCCTGTCGCCCACTAGACCCTTGCCAGGCCCTCGTTTAAGTTTACGGGTTCTACCTACTTAGCTCTTCCATGCCTTACGCCATCATCAAAACCGGCGGCAAGCAGTTTCGTGTCGAGCCGGGCAAGACATATCGCATTCCGTCGCTCGTCGGCGATGCGGGCAGCGACGTCGTATTCAAGGAAGTTCTCCTTGGCTCCGACGGCGACAACGTCCGCACTGGCGTGCCCCTCCTGAAGGGTGCCAAGGTCACCGGCGAGATCGTCAAGCACGGACGTGGCGAGAAGATCATCGTCTTCAAGCACAAGCGACGAAAAAATTACGCGCGGAAGCGCGGTCATCGTCAGGGCTTCACTGAAATTCGCATCAACGACATCAGCCTCGGCTGAGCGAGGAATAAGAGATGGCACATAAGAAAGGAGTGGGCTCCTCGCGCAACGGCCGCGACAGCAACCCGAAATACCAGGGTGTGAAGCGGTTTGGCGGCGAGCGGGTGCGCGCCGGCAGTATCATCGTCAGGCAGGACGGCACGAAGTTCCATCCCGGCACGAACGTCGGTCTTGGAACGGACTACACCATCTTCGCGCTCGTGGACGGCGTGGTGAAGTTCGAGCACAAGAACCGCAAGCGCTACAAGGTGAGCGTATATCCTCAGCGCGCTCTCGCGGTCGCCGGCGACTAACGCTCGAAGAAGCCTCTTCGAGCCGAAGCCAAAAGCCCCCGCCATGCGGGGGCTTTCGTTTTCCTCGCGTCCCGTATTCACTTCGGCAGGGCTCACCGCGAGCAAGCAATGGCTCTCTGGGACCGGGTAAGGACGGAGCTCGACCGCGCGGGGCGTGTCGCGCAGCAAGCGTTCGATGAGGGCCGACTGCGGCTCGAGATGCTTCGTGCTCGCCGTCAAGCTGACGGTGCGGCGCAGAAACTTGGCTACGCGGTGTATCGAGCGCGGCGCGAATCGCGCGAGATCGGCGCCGACGAATATGCCGCGCTGGCGAAGGCGATCGAGTCGGCGGAAGCCGAAGTCGAGCGCTTCCGCCGATTGATCGACGAGACGATTGCCCGGCGACGTCGGCCAACCGCTCTCGAACGAACCGATCCCGGGGCTGGTGCGGCCTAACGATCGTCGAGAGCGAAGCTTTACGGCCGACGATAGTTAGGCGGCAACGACTTGTAACGCTGCTCTAACTGATCCTGGCGCGTGGTGGCGTGGACTTCCCGGCCGCGGATGAAAACATGCTCGGGCTGCGATGCAAACTCGAACGGATCACCGCTCCACACGACTACGTCAGCGTCCTTGCCCGCCTGCAATGATCCCACGCGATCGGCGACGCCGAAGACCTCGGCGGGTGTCAACGTAATCGCCCGTAAGGCGTCGTCGCGCGTCATGCCGTAGGCGACGGCGTTGCCCGCCTCGAAGCGCAAGTTGCGCACGTTGAAAGCATCCTCATCACCGCCACCGGCGTTGCCGATGATCAGCACCGTCACTCCCGCACGGCGCAGTAACCCGGCGTTCTCCTGGCGAGTGCCAAGGCTCGCGAAGGTCTCGGGAATGTTGTTCATGGCGCCCGTCATTACCGGCACGTGCGCCGCCGCCAGCTTGTCCGCGACGATCCATGCTTCCGCCGCCCCCGTGACGATGAGCTTGAGGTTGTAGTCGCGCGCTAACTTCAGAGCGC
>QHUV01000045.1 GCA_003222065.1 Gemmatimonadota bacterium
AGTTGAAGCCCAGCGCGCCCAGCATGAGGTCCGGCTGAACGATCGTCATCTGCAGGAACAGGATCACGACGTTGATCGCGATCAGCGCCTGCACGGCGGATGTCATCCGCGGATAGTCCTGGTCGTTCGTCGCCGGATAGGTCATCGTCCCGCCATCGGTGGCTGAGTCGGCTCGGTACTCAGCCGGAAATGATCAGCTGTAGCGGCGGCCTAATCGCTCGCCGCTCGAGCGAAAACTAACTCTAAAACACGACCCTGCGACGTGAGTTCCGTCACGCAAGTGATGCGTCATCGCTCCGACGCTCGCTGCATCATTTCGCACGCCGCTGGCCTGCCCTGCGCGAAGTCGAAGGGTCAAACTCGCGACGCGCGTTCCTACGTCACCTCATGCCCGTCGGCGGGGGAAGCTTCAAAGCGAAGCGTACGTCGTTGTGCAACGCGGCCGCGCGTTCGAGCAGCGTCATCCATCGTCGATCGCGATCGACCGGCACACCCGGTGGGGGGTGGATCACGATCATCGTCGCACCACTGACGACGCGTGCCTGTTCGACGATACGCAGGAGCTGGGCGTCACTCGTTTGATCGCTGGAGCACAGTACGAGCGCGTGCTGCATTCCGGCCTCGGCGGCGGCATGCAGCGTGTGCAGGCCGCGCTCCGTCGTCGCTTCGAGACCGTTGCCCTCGAGCGTCACCTGTGTCAGTCCCACGAATTTCTTGAGCGCGGGAATCGCCTCTGGACGTTGCCCATCGGTGTCCAACATGATGGGAAGATCCACCGGCGGCTTCGCGAACGCCGCGCAGAGATAGTCGACGTTGGACAGCGGATCGCGGCCCGAGATCGAGATGGAGTGGTAGGCTGATCGGCTCGTGCTGCGGCGCAGTTCGTTGGCGAGCGCGTCAGCGGTGTACATCGTCGCCGTTTCGGCTTCGGCGGCGAAGCGCACGAAAATCTGGCGGCGGCCCGACCAGACCCCTTGCGCCTGCAGACCCGCCGGCACTCCGGCGAGCGCTGCGGTCGGACCGGCGACTTGCGCCATCTGTCTAACCTCCCTGCCCATGTGCTTCGAGTGCGATGCGCACGATACGCTCACAGAGCTCGGGAAATGTGAGGCCCGCTGCTGCCGCCGCTTGAGGAATCAGACTCGTTTGCGTCATGCCCGGCAGCGTATTCGCTTCGAGACAGTAAAATCCACCCTGTTCACTCATGCGAAAATCGATTCGTGCATAACCACGGAGTTTGAGTGCACGAAACGCGCGACGCGCACACTCTTGAACCTCCGATGTCTGCGCTGCGTTGATCTTCGCGGGAAACTCTTCGACCGCCATCCCTGCCTGGTACTTGCACTCGTAGTCGTAAATCTCGTGCTTCGGAATGATTTCGCCAACCGGGAGTGCCTCTTCACCAAGAATTCCGACCGTCAGCTCCCTGCCTGCAATGAAGCGCTCGATCATGACCTCGTCATCGAATTGGAACGCTTCGGCGATTGCAGCCGCCAGCTCGCCTGCTCTCTTCACGACGCTGAGCCCCACCGTCGACCCCTGCTTCGACGGTTTGACGACGACTGGAAGTCCGAGTTTGGCGATCGCTTCATCGCGAAAACGCTTCCCAGCACTCTCCTTGTCTTTCCCCGACGCGGGCATCGCCATCAGCCAGTCCGCTGTGCCCACGTCGCTCCGCACGAATAAGTGCTTGGAGAGATCCTTGTCCATGGCCAGCGCGCTAGCGAGATGTCCGCTTCCCGTGTATGGGATGCCGGCCAGGTCGAGCAGCGCCTGAATCGTCCCGTCCTCGCCAGCCCCGCCGTGGAGGCCGAGGAACACGATGTCGGCATCGCGCAGCGACGGCAACACGCGCTGCATCTGCGGGAGCGTCTCTTTCGCCATGCGATGCAACTCAGACTGCGACGGCGGTGTCGGTTGCACCACCGGACGCGCCAACAGCGCGCGCTCATCGTCGCGACTGAGCGGACCGCGCGCGGTGTCGATCGCCGTGACTTCATGTCCTCGGGATCGCAACGCCTCGGTGACGCGCAGCCCTGATGCGAGCGACACGTCGCGCTCGGCGGATGTGCCGCCCATTAGGACAGAGATCTTCAAGAGGGATGATCTTGGTATGAGGTTCTAGCAGCTCGTCGTCATCCCCTCGCCATGAGATAGCTGAGCATGTCCGACCGCGTAACGATGCCACGGACGTGACCGTTCGAGCGCACGAGGACGGCCGGATTCGACTTGGATAGCAACTTCGCGATTGCATCGACCGGCTGCGCCGCGTCGACCATCGGGAATGGAGGGTCCATCACTTGGCTCACGGTCGCGTCGAGCAGCTTCGTATCGTCGAGGCTCTTGGCCGAGAGCGACCAGTCGCTAACTGAGCCCACGCAGTTAGCGCCGTCCATGATCGGCAGCTGCGACACATCGTGCAGTGACATGAGCCGCAGTGCCTGCCTCACGGTCGTGCCTGGCGCGACACTGACGACCGGCTGGTCCGTCGGTGGCTTCGAGCTCAACACGCTCTCCAAGGTTGTTCGGTCTGCATCGAGCAGCTGGTTCTCGCGCATCCACTCGTCGTTGTACAGCTTCGAGAGATATCGCTCTCCGGTATCCGGCAGAATCGTCACCAGACACGCATTCGGATCATCGATGCGCCGCGCGACGTGCATCGCGACATGCACGATCAATCCCGCCGAGCCGCCGACGAACAGGCCTTCCTCCCTCGTTAGGCGACGGGCCATGCCGAACGCTTCCTTGTCCGTCACCGTCATGAAATCGTCGATCACGTTCATGTCGAGCGTGCCCGGAACCTTGTCCTGCCCGATTCCCTCGACCTTGTACGGAGTGCCTTCCGGTTTGTTTTGACCCTTGGTCCGCCACATCTCCGCGAGAATCGATCCCACTGGATCGCCGGAGACGACCTGAATCTTCGGATTGCGCTCTTTGAGGAATCGTCCGGCGCCGGTAATCGTCCCGCCCGTACCCGCCGCACACACGAAGTGCGTGACGCGCCCGTCCGTCTGCTCCCAAATCTCCGGACCGGTCGTCGCGTAGTGCGCGTCCGAGTTCGCGTCGTTGTAGAACTGATTCGCCAGGATCGCGTTAGGCGTCTCCTGCGCGATTCGCTTCGCCATCATCACGTAGTTGTCGGGATGATCGGGCGGCACCGCCGTCGGCGTCACGATCACCTCCGCGCCGAACGCTTTGAGCAGCCGTACCTTCTCCTGCGACATCTTGTCCGGCATGGTGAAAATGCAGCGATATCCCTTGAGCGCCGCGGCGATCGCCAGTCCGATTCCGGTGTTGCCGCTCGTGCCCTCGACCACGGTCCCGCCCGGACGCAGCCGTCCTTCTCGCTCGGCGCGCTCGATGATCGGCATTCCAATCCGGTCCTTTACCGACCCACCCGGATTGAAGAACTCGGCCTTCGCAAACACAGGCGTGCGCACGCCGCGCGTCACGCGATTGAGTCGAATGAGCGGCGTCCACCCGATCGTCTCGAGAACGGAAGCGTAGGGCTTTCGGTTGCGCTCGACAGTCATTGAATCCTTGCCCGTAGCCCCTTAGTCCCTAGCCCCTTTCTTGAGCACTGTATCTCCCGGCAGCGGCGGAGCGCCCGGAAACCTGAAATACACCGGGAAGAGAATCGTTACCGCCTGCGGCTCGCCCTTGGTTTTCGCGGGAACGAAATGCAGCTCCTGGGAACCGCGAATGGCGGCCGAGTCGAATGACGCGTATCCGCTCGACTCGACGACCTGCGTCGATTCAGCGCGAACTCGACCGTCCCGGTCGATGAATAGTCGCAGGGTGACATTTCCCTGAACCTTCTGCGCGAACAGCGCGGAGGGGTAGTGAAACGGGAGCTCCTTGTTGAGCATCTTCGGTGCTTCGTCCGGGTGCGGCGGGCCCGTTTCAAAGCTCTTCATGAGCTTCTGTGATTGCTCCTTGTCGACACAAGCCGCCGCGAACGATGCCAGCAGGGCGAGCACGAGGGCGACGCGTAAGCTCGGAGGCGCCCTTTCTGCGCGAGAGCTCGAGCGAACAACAGCGGTGCGGCGCATTGGGGAAATGTAAGACCTCGGCCTCACGACTGCTTAGCTTCCCGTGACAGGTCAGCGAGAACGGACAGAGCTTGCAGAGGTGTCATGTCATCCGTGTCGAGCGCCGCGAGACGCGCGACGAGCGGATTGGGCGCCGTGGCGAACAGCGCGAGTTGATCATGCCGGTCGTCGTTCGTTGCCGCGCGATTCTTACCGGCCGCGAGTTGCTCGCCCTCGAGCAGCTTTAGAAGCTGGCGCGCCCGAGCCAGAACCGTTGGCGGAAGTCCCGCCAATCGACCGACCTCTATGCCGTACGATCGGTCCGCGCCCCCCGGCTGCAGGCGATGCAGAAACAACACGTCGTCGTTCACCTCGCGCACTGCCACATTGAAATTGCGCACGCCATCGAGATCCTGCGCGAGCTGAGTCAGCTCGTGATAGTGCGTTGCAAATATTGTCTTGCATCTGGTGTGATCATGGAGGTGCTCGCTCACGGCCCATGCGATCGAGACGCCGTCATACGTTGACGTGCCGCGTCCGATCTCGTCGAGCAAAACGAGACTCCGCATCGTGGCCGAGTGCAGGATGGCACTCGTCTCCGCCATTTCGACCATGAATGTCGATTGCCCGCGCACGAGGTTGTCACTCGCTCCAACACGAACGAAGAGGCGGTCGATGAGTCCGATGCGCGCTGACTGCGCTGGTACGAAGCTCCCCATCTGCGCCATCAGTACGATCAACCCAACCTGTCGCAGGATCGTCGACTTGCCGGCCATGTTCGGCCCGGTCAGTATGATCACGCGAGCATCATCGCTCAGCTGCACGTCGTTAGGGATGAACTTGTCGCGCGGCATCATTCGCTCGACGACCGGATGTCGGCCGGCTCCGATGTCGAGCGCGAACGTGTCGCACATGGCCGGCCGTACGTAGTTTTCGCGCGCCGCTACTTCAGCGAATGCCGCCACGACGTCGAGCAGCGCGATCGTGCGTGCCGCGCATTGTAACGCGCTGATTCGCGCGCCGAGGCGAGTGCGCAGCGCGTCGAATAGCTGTCGCTCGCGCGACTCGATGCGCTCGCCGGCCGTGAGAATCGTCTCCTCGTATTCTTTGAGCGCCTGCGTTACGAATCGCTCACCATTGGTAATGGTCTGGCGACGTTGATAGTCGCTCGGCACGAGGTGCAGATTCGTCTTCGTTACTTCGATGTAGTAACCGAATACCTTGTTGAAGCCCACCTTGAGCGAGCCAATACCCGTGCGTTCGCGCTCACTCGCTTGAATGCCGGCGATGCCGTCCTTACCGCCGTCGCGGAGTGCTCGCAATCGATCGAGCTCTCCATCGACGCCATGCGCGATCGTCGGTTCCTCGCCGATCGAGAGCGGCGGATGATCGACAATGTGGGCTCTGATCGCTTCGGCATCGACGGCGCAGTTGTCCCATTCGTCGAGGACGCGATCGAGGAGCGCCGCGTGCCTGGCATCTGCAAGCTGCCGAATGAGCTGCTCGACGCTGGGTAGCCTCGCGAGCGATGAGCCCAGCGATCCGATGTCGCGCGGTGACGCCCGCCCTGACGCGACCTTCGCCGCCAACCGCTCGACGTCGCGGACGCCGTCGAGCGCCGTGCGAAGCGCCTCACGAGTGAGCGCATCCTCAACCATCGCGCTGACGACGTCCAGTCGGTCTTCGATTGTCGTACGATCGGTCAGTGGCGCGATCACCCATTGGCGCAACAAACGCGCGCCCATTGGCGTCACCGTCCGATCCAGCACGGAGAGCAGGGTGCCCTCGGCGCCACCGCCGCGGAGCGATTCGACGAGCTCGAGATTCCGGCGCGTCATCTCGTCGAGCGCCATCAAGCCGTCGGCGTGATCGACGGCGGGCCGAGCGAGCTGCGGAACCCCGCCCGGTTGCAGTTCACGCAGGTACCGCAGCAAGGCGCCCGCGGCCGCGACTGCCGGCCGATCGCCATCGCCCACGGCAAGCCCGTCCATTGAGCCGACGTGGTAATGCCGGGTGAGATCGTCGCTCGCCAGCTCCGGATCGAACTCCCAAGGCTCGCGCTCGGTGATCATCGCCTCAGCGCGTGAAGCGGGCAGCGCGATCGCCGAGGCCTGCGGCACGAGGATCTCGCGAGGTGCATAACGAGCAAGGATGGCATCGAGCTCCGGCGCTCGCGTCACGCATAGCCGCAACTCTCCCGTCGACACGTCGGCCGCGGCGACGCCGATCAACCCAGGTCCGCCGTGCGCGCGGTCGGCTGGCCACAGCGCGCAGATGAAATTGTTGCGCGTCCCTTCAAGTAGATCGTCGGCGAAGGTGACGCCGGGTGTCACTGTCTCCACCACTTCGCGGCGAACGATTCCCCGCGCGAGCTTGGGATCCTCGACCTGCTCGCAGATCGCCACGCGATAGCCGAGCTGCACGAGCCGACGGAGATACTCCTGGAGCGCCTTGACGGGAACGCCGGCGAGGGGCACGTCAGCGGCACCGCCATTGTTCCGCGACGTGAGCGTCAACCCGAGGACGCGCGCGGCGGTCTCGGCGTCCTCGTAGAACATCTCGTAGAACTCGCCCATGCGAAAGAACAACAGCGCGTTCTGGTGCCGCGCCTTGATGTCGCGGTACTGCTGCATCAACGGCGTTTGAGCCTGCGTCAGGCCTGTCACGGACGCACCGGCGCCGCGGCGCTCTCGATGTCCGTCGTCGTGATGAAGCCCTCGATTCCCTTGTCTTTCAGCTCGCGCGCGGCAGCTCTCGCGTCGGCATCTGTCGCGTACCGTCCGACACGAACGCGGAATGGCGCCTTCGTGCCGGCGATGCGGGCGACAATGCGGCGCGCGCTCAGCGTGGTGACAAGATGCTCCGCCGAATCCCTGGTCTGGTACGCCGCGACTTGCACCGTGTAGCGTCGCGCGTCTGATGCTCGATCGGCGTTTGGCGTGGACGTATCGCGTCGCGTAGGCACCTTTCGCGCTGAGTCACGGGCGCCGGAGCTGCGGCTGCTATCTGGACGACTCGACTCCCGTCGCACGGCAGCGCGGCCCGCTGTATCCGGCCGCGCGCTGTCGCGAAAAATCGGCCGACGCCGCGCGCCGCTGTCGACGTGTTGGGCCTTCGGCGGCGGCGGTGTCGGCCGCGTCACGGCGGGTACTGTGTCCACGTCGGCGCATCGGCCGGCATAATAATCGATCTGATTGCGAGTCTCGACCGCGGTGTCGCCTAACGCAGCACGCGTCCGGAGCAAAACGGCACATCCCTTCACCGGCTGATTCTGATCCAATAGCAGCCTGCCAAGCCATATGCCGACTCGAATGCGCTCAGGATCGTTAGGGTGTTGTAGCAGAAATCGCTGTAAATGATCGATCGCCGGGTCGCGATCGCCGCGCGCCATCTCCAGCTGTGCGAGCGCGAGCAGCGCGTCTCCGGAGTGCCGCGAGAACGGATACTCAACGATCACTTGCCGGTAGCCTCGCTCGGCGTCCGCCGCGGTTGCGGCCAACGCCGCTCGCCAATAGAGCGCATTCGCATACTCCGGAGTGCCGGCGGTCGTGGTCAACTGCGAATCGACGAGCGCGCGTCCCGCGGCTCCATTCCCCTGGAGTACCAGCCCGCGCGCGCGAAGGAAAAGTGAGTCTCGCGGATCGGCCGCCGCTGGTCGCTGCTTTCCAGCGCTATCCGTCGTCTGCGCACGCCCTGAGCCGGCGGTCAGCGCCAGTCCGAGCGTCGCGGCCAAAGGCGCACCGATCCAGCGATGATTCATGCCGACATCACGCCGCCCGACGTGACGAGCGTTGGGGCATGCATAACGCGAGAACGAGCGATTGGAGCAACTGCTCGTCGGACGAGACGCGCGTCTCCTTGAGAGCGGCATCAGCGGTAAGCAAAGTCGCCAGGGCGGCATCGAGGTCCGATGTACTCCACGCGTCGAGGGCGCGCGCCCAGGCGCGAACGGCCTCGCCCCAACTGCGTCCCGTATAGCTGGATCCCGTCTCCTTGAGCAGCGCGAAGAACTCATTCTCCATCCGCTGCCCAGCTGCCCCCCCATCGCGACGCGCTCGCCCCCAGGCGATTGCGAGCGTTTGAGTGGCCAGGGCCATCACAATCGTAACGGCGCTGCTCTTCGGCTGCGACAACACATGCGGCAATAATTCCAATGCGACGTCGGCTTTCCGATTCGCTACGGCGTCGAGCAGATCGCCTAACGTCTCGCCGCGGCGAACACCGACGATTGCCGCGACGGCCTGCTCGTCGATGACGCGTCGGTCGCCGCCGACGACGAAGCTGGCCAGCTTATCCAGTTCGGTCTTCAGCTGCGCCACCTCGGTACCGACCGCGCCTTGGAGCAAAGTCACCGCTTCCGGTGTTATCTCACAGCCAAGGTCG
Organism: Gemmatimonadota bacterium; assembly: GCA_003222065.1. Taxonomy (GTDB): domain Bacteria; phylum Gemmatimonadota; class Gemmatimonadetes; order Gemmatimonadales; family Gemmatimonadaceae; genus AG2. The sequence goes on from QHUV01000045.1 coordinate 8,415, forward strand.
TGCGTGGCATAGTACGAGATCCATTTCGGGACGCGTGATCCCGATAGCGATTCGAAATCCACAGGTGTGGCTTGATCGAGCAGCAGCCGATCGTCCTTCGCGCCCGCCGTAGCCACCAGCACCAACACGATATCCGTCGCCGGCCGCACGACGTACTGCTCGAGAGCGTGTCGTGCGTCCTTTCGAAGGGCGGCAACGTCTTTCACGACGATGACGCGACGATCCGCCATCATTGGTGGCGTTCCCAGGAGCGATCCCAACGCTTCGCCCTCGACGTCACCCCCGCGAAGTATCTCGAGATTGAAGTCGCGCGTTGCCGGATCGACGGCGATGTCGATCAGCTGACGTACCGCCTCCTCCTTGAGGTAGTCCTCGGCGCCGTGAAAGTAATAGACCGGATCGAAGACGCGCGTCTGCATTGCGGTGCGAAGCGCTTTCTGTCCGGCGGAGGAGGAGGCGGCGGCCATGCGCACACAATATAAAAAGACGCCGCGATGTGGGCCTCGGCGTTCGACGATCTTGGTGCGGTTTTATCGCAGCGCGGCTTGCTGTAGTTCGACGTCGGCCAAATGGCGCGGCGCTTCATCCACCATCAATACGGCTGGCCAAACCGGCATGCCCGTGGAAAGGGCCGCCATGTACGCCGTCGGCGTCAAAGCCGGCGTCGGAGCCACCGGCGCCGTCGCCACGACGGGCGGAAGCATCAACGCCTCCGGCGACGCGAAGCGATGGGTCGCTTCGAGCGTTAGGTAGGCGATCAGTGTGAGCGCAGCGGCAAGTGCGGCGAAGCTTCCCGTCGTCAGGCAGTACGACGGGGGGATCTCGTCGATGTTGACTGTCTGCAATGCGGCTAGCCGTTCGCTCAACTTCGCCATGAAGTCCGCCGACGGCTCGATCTGCGGAATGTTGCGAACCAGAAGGAGACCGCGACGCACAGCGATGTCCTGTCGTGCGCAGCGCGCGCACGCCTGCACGTGTCCGTGCATCACTTCCATTTCCACCGCTGGAAGCGTGTCATCGACAAAGCCGACGTGTTTCTCTCGGAATTCGCGACAATCGATCAAGGCTCTTCGTCCGCGCAATCTGGTTCGCGTCTCGGTACCCGCAGTACAGAGCGCAGTTCCAGAATTACTCTATCCTCGGCCGCGTTTCCAGAGGACGAAAAGCCAGGCAAAACTCGGGCGAATGATATCTGAAGTTATCGCTCCATCTCGACTTGT
>QHUV01000487.1 GCA_003222065.1 Gemmatimonadota bacterium
AACGCTGACTACAGCTAATCTCGCTGCCGCCAACGCTCGCACCAGTCGCGAATGGCGGAAGCACCGACCAGTGGTCGCTCGTATGCCGGCGCCGCGAAGGTCGGCAACATCAGCTGCCCGCGCCAGAGGCCGATCTCCTGAGCGCCCACCGAGTCCATCGCTTCGGGTTTGACGCGATTTCTCACTACGCCCAGTATCCCGACGCGCGTCGACTGCAACGCACCTGCGAGACGTTTGGTCTCCGCGATGACCACGGGTTCGTCGAGTGATACCAGTACAACACCGGCTCCTGCCTCGTTGTGAAGCAAACGGTCCAAGGCGCGGGTCCGTCGGCTAAAGTTCACGAGATCCTGTGCGGCATCGCCCAGCCCCCCGATGTCTTTGTACTTCACGAGCAGGCGCATCAACCGGTGACTCCATTCTATCGCCAATGTCGGCAGCTCGAGGAGACGCAACAGGTGTCCGGTCGGCGCGGGATCAACAATGATGCGTGCGTAGCGTCCCTCCTCGAGAGCGTCGCCCAACGACGCCAGCGCATACAGCTCATCGATGCCCGGAGGTGCGAGCGCCAACAGGTCGCGGAGAATCGCGCGATCGTGCACCATGTCACCGCTCTGTCCCATGAAGGCGTCGAATAGCGCATCGATGCGATCACGATAACGATCTCGCAGTTCTTGAAATGCCGAGACAGCGTCCATTTGCCAGATATGCAGACCGGGACTGCCCTCGAGGGTCTCCACGCCTCGCGTGGCCCAATCTGGCGTCGAGATACCGAGGGCATCGGCAATCGAGGGCGCTGGGTCCGTGGACACGAGCAGCGTGTCTGCCCGATGACCCTCGTCGGCAATGGCAACCAGTGCGAGCGCGCAGGAGACGGTAGTCTTTCCGACGCCGCCCTTGCCGCCGACGATTGTAAGGGTGCGGAGGAGGTCGACCACGCCGCGCTGCTTTCTCGTTGCGCGGCGACCGGCCTCGGGGTCCCCCCCCGATTCCAACGGTAGCCCTGATCGGCCCCGACGCTGCAATCCTTTCCGCTCCGTCCGCACCGCTTTCTTTCCGCGCGCGCCCGCGCCGCGAAGGCGATGCAATCGGGAGAACGCATTGCGAACACCGCCCAGCCCTTCCGGCGGCGGATCGACAAGCGGCAGCGCGAACAGTGCCGCCGTGCCCGCGACCTCTTCCAGCTTCGAGATCGCCGCGTCCAACTCGCCGGCGGCGACGGCCGGCGTTCCATCCATCACTACTGCCGCGATCGAGATGCCGAGCCGTCGCAGCGCCTCGGCGTAGCGCACCGTCTCGCTCAGCACCACCGGCTCGTTTCGCGTGACCAGCACGGCGCCCGCGCGCGCCGGATCGCCTAACGATGCTCGCAACCCACCGATGGTCCGCCGCATCTCCTCGAGGAATTCGTCCGCCTCATCACGCCGATATCGCCGCGTCAATGCCCTCACCATGAAGCGATGCTTCGCTTGCATCGCGTCGAGGAGCGAGATCATCGCGTCGAACGTGTCCGGCAGCGTGAGGAGTCGGAGGGTGTGGCCCGTCGGCGCGGTGTCGATGACGAACCGCTTCCATCGGTCTGCTGCGTCCTTAGCTCCGCTTCCCGCAAGCAACTGTGCGAGAACCAACAGTCCAAAGATCTCATCCGCTCCCGGAAACGACGCGTCAACGAGCCCACCAACATCCTCGACGTCCAAGTAGGTCCCGCGATCGACGATTGTGACGATGACGTCTCGCCAACGGGCCAGGAACTCCTTCCGCGTCACCGCTGGCTCGAGCTGCATGGCCGCGAGTCCCGGCACCGCCTCGATCCGCCGCGCCACGCCGCCCGCGAGCGTCGTTCCGAGCACCGGTCCTAATGATCCGGCCGGATCGGTGGAGACCAGGAGTGTCGGCTGTCCTGAGGCGGCGAGCGCACTGGCGACGCCGATCGCGCATGTTGTTTTGCCAACGCCGCCTTTTCCGACGACGATGACGAGCTCCGGCAGTCGCTCTAGAAAACCGTCCATGGCGCGACGCGAGGGCGCTCGGTCGCCGCTCACTCCGCGGCGTCGTCCTCGTTATGTGCGACCCGAACCGGGCCTCCAGACACACCCTTGCCGAGCCGCTCGCGCCAGTCCCGTATTTCACGGAGGCGCTGCATCAGCACCGCCTCGCGCCGTACGTATTCGGCGTCGTCGATGTCGCCGAGCTCGAGGAGCATTTGGAGTTCCATCAGCTCCTGCTTCACAGATGAGTCGTCAGTCAGCTCATCCTCCGCGACAGTTTGAACCTTTCCCAGCACCCACCGGACGCCAGCGACAGGTCCGGTGACCGGGAAGAAGAGGAGGTTCGAGATCAAGCCCATGAACGGTGGCTAGCAGCCATGCGTCAGTCCGCCTTTTCCAACTTCAGCTTGATGTTGACGAAGTTGTAGGGCGGCCACGGACCGGAGTACTTGAAGGTCAAAAGCTCCTCGTACTTCCGGCTCGTTTCTTTTACACGCTCGTCGAACGCTTGCTCCTGTGCGCGATCCACGAGGAAGGCCGCATTGAGAATCATTCGATCGCCGATAGGCTTATTGCTTCGGCTTGCGACCGC
>QHUV01000488.1 GCA_003222065.1 Gemmatimonadota bacterium
GGTGTTTGGCGCGCGGTCACCGACAGGCATGGAGTCAACCCAGCGCCGGGACTTGGTATCGAAGGCGACGAGAGCATTGGGCTGGATACCCGTCTCTGCCAGCCAGACTCGATCCTGGTCGTCGGTCGCCATCGCGTAGGGCATCGACGCCGGACCCGACGGCAGAGCGAACTCCTCGATCTTCCCTGTTTTCGGATCGAGGCGGCCGAGGTAGCCGCGCGTGTAGTCGCCGTACCAGATGATGCCGTCAGACGTAATCGCGATCCGCCGCGGCCGCGTGCGATCGTTAGGTAGCGCGTACTCCTTCAGCTCGCCGCTCACTGGATCGATAGTGCCAATCTTGTTCGTGCCGAACTCATCGAAGTAGGGACGTCCCTTCGCGTCGATTACGATGCCGTACGGCCGCGAATCCTTGCCCAGATGCCACAGCCGGATCGAACCGTCGGCGACGGTGAGCTTGCCGACGGCGCCGGAGAACTGCGCCGTAAACCACGCATCGCCCTTCGCGTCGAAGGTCATCGTGTGCGGATCTTTGACGGAGCTGTCGGGCATCATGTACGTCTTCAGCTTTCCCGTCTGGGGATCGAGGTGGACGATGCGGCCGTTTCTGTTCCCGGTGAACCAGACCGTGTTCTGCCGGTCGACGACGAGATTGTGCGGATATGTGCCGGCGTCGATCTCGTAGCGCTTGAATTCACCACGCGCCGGGTCGAGCGTCGCGACGTAGTTCCCCATCTGGCCGACAAACCAGACACGCCCCTGCTGATCGACGAACGGGTCGCGGGGTGTCGTCCGTTCCCACGGCACCTTCCACTCCTTCACCGCCCCGGAGTCGATGCGGAGTCCGCCGGCGAGCGATGCCGACTGGGCGGCGAGCGAGGTGGCTGCGGTGAGCGTCAAGGCGCAGGCGACTATTACTGGGCGCATGGGAAGCCTCCTGTTGTTCGCTGTCGATATGATAGCAGGAGTGGGGTTCATTGCCACTCTGCACCATCGGCACTCTCGACGCTATGGCAGTATTGCCATAACGCCCCTGTGGACCCCACTCCTGCTATCACCAGTGACGCGAGGCCGCAGCGCACGTCAGTTAACACCATGCGCCTCCTCAGCATTCCCGCGATGCTCGTCGGAATCGCGGTCGCCATCATCTTCTTCAAGATCTACGGTGCGTTTACCCGACCCGATGTGCCCAGGCCGGTCGCCTTCGTCGTGAGCAAGTTCGCGCCGGGTGTGGAGATTGGCGCCAAGGTCGCCGACGCTCGGCGCGCCGTGGCGGCAATGACTTATGTCCCGCATTTGGGCTTCGTCGGGCTCCCGGGCGGCACCGGGGCGGATCTGCCGGCCGGTGGCTATGCGACCTTTGTCCAGGTGCGACTGCTGCTCGACGAAGCGACGCGCGTCAAGGCGCATCCGGATCCGGCCAGGTCTCGCATCGACGCCGTAGAGATCGTGAGCGCCGACCCGAGCGCGTCGACCGACATCTCGCAGGCGCTATTGATGCTCTTTCGCCGCCTGCCGCGCAACGGTTGTCTTCGGACGTCCAGCGAAGACCGGCTCCGCGAGGTGCGGCTCTGGACGACGCCTAACGACCGCGGTGGTGTCGCGCTCATCTCTGATTTCAACGCCAATCCGATGACGCGCACGCCCGGCCCGATGATCACGAACGTCATCGCGTTCACGGGGAAGTTCGACGGTGGGCGCACCCTGCGCGCCAACTATACGGACATGCAGTGCACGCAGCTCTCGGGCGCACAGTGATGCGCCGATGCCTAACGCTGATCGCCGGCGCAGTACTCGCCGGCTGCCATCGCTCCGCGCGCACCGACACCGCGGAGCTCGCGCTCGCCGCGGCAGCGTCGGAGAGTCTGACCGTGGCGCTGGCCGATTCGATCGCGCCGGCGCAGGGCTTCATCGCCAATCAGGCGGGCGGAGCGGTCGAGGCACTCTCGGCCTGTAGCGATCATGTCAGTGCCGCTGGCTGGCAGAGCGTCGGATCGTCCCTCGTCGAGATGGAATTGCCGCCGGAGTTTGTCAGTGCCGGCCAAACGAGCCAGAGCGCCAGCTGGAATGGACCGAGCGGCTCGATTCGCGCGGCCTCGTACCGCGGCGACTCACCGCACGTGGGCATCTACGGAACGATCACCAGCGAGTGCGACATCTTCATCTCGGGCGCGCCGGCCCACGTCGACCTCGTGAGCGGCTATGGTCGCTCCGTTCACGTCATTGTTCGGCCGCAGGATGCACCCGCGATGATCATCGAAGGCCAGGCCAAGACTATCGCCGGGCAAGCTCAATTGCTTCACGCGATCCGATATGCACGCGTCTCCGCGGCCTGGGGTCGTAAGTACTAACTCAACCGGCCTTCAAACCGATTCGCTTCGCGACGAATGGCACCATCGTAATCATTAGCAAGACCGTGCTGGCGATCGAGACGTCCCAGTACGCGTGCGTCCGCGCCCCTTGGAGGCCTCGAACCAGGCTATCGGCGAAGTACGCAAACACCACGGTGGTCGGCAGAATCCCGATTGCTGACGCGGCCACATATGTCGAGAATCGCGTACGCGCCAAACCCGCGGCGAAATTCACGACGCTCAGCGGAACGACCGGCACCAGTCGCAGGCGCAGCAGGGTGAGAAAGCTCGTCGACTGAGTGAGCGCTTCGCCGACGGAACGTTTCGCTAACCAGTGCCGCGCCGTCTCCCGTCCGACGCCTCTCGCGAGCGCATATCCGAGCATCGTGCCGACGAGCGCGGCAACCCAACTGAGCGCGCTCCCCATGAGGTGGCCGAAGATCACGCCACCGGCGACCGTAAAGGGCAGCGCGGGAAATCCAACCGCCGTCGTCGCGGCGAAGATGACGAAGAACAATACGGCGACGGAAAGGCGATCCCGTCCGCTCTGCAGTCGCTCGACAGTCGCGGTCGCGCGTCGCAGGTCGAACCAGCCGAGTCGGTACGCAACTATGGTGAGCAGCACGATCACCGCGGCGAGCGCCGCGATCCGCAGCAGAACCACGCGTCGCGTTCGAG
>QHUV01000489.1 GCA_003222065.1 Gemmatimonadota bacterium
GGTCCCGAAGTCCCAATAGCCGCGCCAGTTGAAGGGCGCATACGACGGGTGATATGGCCGCGACGGCGCGGGCCCCAGCCAGAGCTCCCATTCCATCGTCGAGGGGACGTGATGCATTTCGGTGGGGCGCACGATGCCCTGGGGCCAGATCGGCCGATTGGTCCAGAGCTCGACGGTGTGCACCTTCCCGATGGCGCCGGCCTCGACCCACTCGCGGATTTGGCGCGTGCCCTCGTTGGCGTGGCCCTGGTTGCCCATTTGCGTCGCTTGCTTGGGCCGACGCGCCGCCTCGGCAGCGAGCTGGCGGGCCTCCCAGATCGTCCGGGTCAACGGCTTCTGCGTGTAGACGTGCTTCCCCGCCTTGAGCGCCATCATCGCCGCCATGGCGTGCGAGTGGTCGGGCGTCGTGACCGTCACGGCGTCGATGTTTCGCGATTCCTTATCGAGCATCTCGCGGTAGTCGCGATACTTCTTCGCCTTGGGGAAGGCATTGAAGCTGTTCGCCGCGTTCTTGAGGTCGACGTCGCAGAGGGCGTAGATGTTCTCGATCCCGGCCATGCCGCGGACGTCGCTTTCGCCCATACCGCCGACGCCGATGCAGGCGACGTTGAGCTTGTCGCTCGGCGCGATGTGGCGACGCCCAAGCACGTGCGAGGGGACGATGGTGAAGGCAGCGGTGGTGGAGGCGACCTCGCCGACGAAGGAGCGGCGGGTTATCGGGTCATCGTTAGGCATCGGATCGGATCTCCGGTCAGCGGACGTGAGAGAGTTATTGCGCAAGCCGAGGGAGCGCAATGCCTTGAAACCATGCGAGGCCTCGCGCGCCTCATCTCGACTCGGGCCGGCGTTTTTCGCTCGGCCGAAACGACCGCGCCGCCGGGCGCGTTACCTGGACGTCGAACATTTAGTCAATTAGCAACATCCGAAGACGAACTCACCTCCGCACCCCTCATCCATGTCCCCGATCGAGACTCCGAGCGCCCCCGTCAACCGCCAAGCGACCGCGGGCAGAATGAGCGCCATGCCCGCGATTCCGTCCATGGGCTTCGGTGGCGCGGTCGCCGCGTGCTTCAGCAAGTTCGTTGACTTCAGCGGCCGCGCGCGACGCGCCGAATACTGGTACTGGACGCTCTTCGTCCTGCTGTTCACCTTCTCCGTGACGCTCGCCGTGACATTCTTGTTTGGCGAGCTCGCGGCGGACAGGACCCCCGGCATCATCTATCTCGTCCTCCTGCTCCCTGGATTCGCGGTCCTCGTTAGGCGACTGCACGACACGGACCGCTCCGGGTGGTGGTGCCTGCTCCCGGCGACTGGCCTCGGTGCGATCGTCCTCCTGGTTTGGCTATGCCAGGAAGGCACGAAGGCGCCCAATCGATTTGGTCCACGCACGACCTGATTTCTCCGTCGTCGAAGGAGACGTATATGCTCGTCTCGACGCCACGGGATCGGCCAAGGGGACCAAGACCGCCTCATCCCGTCCTGCTTCATCACGCGCGCCGGCCGGACGCGCAGATCCACCCCTTGGCTTTCTCCTCGAAGATCTGAACGTCGACGAAGCCAGCGTCGACGAGCAGATGGCGGTGCTCGTCGGGCGTGAGATATGCCGCGCGCAAAATGAGCGTCATCGTCGGCCGAAACAGCCAATCGTTGCGACGCCCACGGTACGCCTCGGCGATGATCGCGAACGTCCCGCTGGGCTGGAGCACCCGGAATACCTCGCGCACGTCGCGCGGCAGGTCGGGCCAGTAGTAGTGCGTCTCGACGGCGGTGACGAGATCGAACGTCCCGTCGGGGAATGGCAGCCGCGAGACCGTACCGAGCTGAATATCCACGCGCCCCTGCTCGATCCAGCGCGCGTTCGTCTCCCGCGCCGTGGCGACGCTGTCCTCCGAGTAGTCGACGCCGAACACCTTGCCCTTCGTGGCGATCGACGCCAGGCGGTCGATCGTGCGCCCGCCGCCGCAGCCGACGTCGAGCATCGTAAAGTCATCGCGTATCGCGACGTGGCTCAAGCCCCACGCGGTCAACTCCGCGTGGCTGACGTTCATGCGCTGGAGGACGGCGCGGCCCGCGCGATCGCTCGGCTTTCGGCATTGACGCGCCGATCGGGCCATCACGACCGCGCCGATGGCGGCGCCGGCTAGTGCGCCGATGACAGCGGCGAGGGACAATGCCACTCGTTATGTAATCGACGGCAGAACCTGTTCACCATGACGAGTCGTAGGTCGACCGGTCGCGGGGAGAGTAGTCGCGGAGCCGGCGGGGCGCAATGCAACAGATCTGCGCATCCCGGACTTCCCATCGTCTATCGATGGGTGATTGACAAGACAGCCTGTTGCATGGAGCATTGATCCATCGATAACTGATG
>QHUV01000490.1 GCA_003222065.1 Gemmatimonadota bacterium
CTCTGCCGCCGATGAAATTCCAGCCATGGAGATCATCGACGTAGCCATTATTGTCGTCGTCGCGGCCGTTACCGGGTACTTCCTTTGGATTCGTCCACAAATTCGCGCGCAAGTCGACGTGGGCCGTATCGACACCGCCGTCGATGACGGCGACGAGCACCGTACGCGCCGGCCGCTTACCGGCGAGCAGCTCGCGCTCCGCGCGTTCGGCGCTGATGCCAGGCACACCGTCGATGGTTTCGTCAAGGAGTTGCCAGTTGCGCTGGGCCTCCGCGGGGGGAGCCGCGGGCATGACGCGCGCCGGTGCGGTGCTAGCAGGCACGGGCGCGGGCGGAGGAGCGACGGTGCGCGGAGCCGCGCACGCAGCAGCAGTCAGAAGGACCGCGAGCAGTGAAGGAGTCTTCATGAGTTGTTGTAAGAGTCCACGCAATCTAGACGCCCGTCTGTTTGGATGGCGGTAGGGTCCTGTAAGAATCCTGTCGGCAACGACGCAGTCGAGTAGGCACCGTCGACGGCTACTGACAAGCACAGACTCGAGCCGTCAGCAGAGAGCGATCAGCTTTGAGCCTGGTCATTCGACGGTCCTGCGCCGAATCACCATCGCGACGTCGAGAATGAGCCCAGCGGCGAGAGATAAGCTGCGAGCGATCAGCAGTCAGCCAACAGGAGCTCATGGTCGGCCTTAGGCTCAAGGCTGATCTCTCGCCGCTGACGGCTCGCCGCTGGGCTCGTTTTCGAAGTCGCGATGTCAGACGGCCAGTATTTGCGCGTGCGGCACTCTACGCCGTCAGACCGTCGTAGTATCGCTCGATCCTCTTCCGCAGCTCCGCGTCCGGCAGCCGGCCATGCGTCGCGACCATGTTGTCGACGAGGAATTGCACGCGCTCAGTGCCGGGAATGACGCACGTCACGCTCGGATGCGCCGCGAGATACTTGAGGAAGAGCTGAGCCCATGTCGTGACCTCCAGCTCGGCGGCCCACGCGGGCAGCAGTTTGCCCTGTACGCGCTCGAAGGTGCGGCCGCGCCGAAACGGGGAGTTCACAAGTACCGCCATCCCGCGGTCCGCGGCGAGCGGCAGGATGCGTTGCTCCACGGCTCGTGCGTCGATCGAATAGTCGATCTGGATAAAGTCGAGTGTTTGCTCACGCATCAACTTCTCGAAGGCATCGTACTGACGGGCAAAGCTCGTCGTCGCGCCGATGTAGCGAAAGCGGCCGGCCTGTTTCCACTCGCGGATGAGCGGCAACCGCTGATCGACGCCGATGAGATTGTGTATCTGCATCAGGTCGATCTTGTCGGTGTGCAGGCGCCGCATCGATTCTTCCAACTGACGCGCGCCGGACTCGCGATCCGATCCGGGGCCGGTGACCTTCGTCGCGAGGAAGTATCGCGGTCGTGCGTTCAACTCGGCGATGATGTCGCCGACGACCGACTCGGCGCTGCCGTAGGAGGGCGCCATGTCGATCACTTTCCCGCCAAGCTCGGGGAAGCGCTTGATGACTTCGCGCAGCTCCGGCGTCACCGCATCGAAATAGCGCGCGGTCCCCATGCCAATCACCGGGATCTTCTCGCCGCTCGAAGGAATGGCCTTTTCAATGAGTGTCGCTTGTTGAGGCGATGCGGCGAAGAGATCGAGTCGATCGATAGTGATCGCGAGTCCGACGCCGAGGCCAACCCTGATGGCGTCGCGACGTGAGATCTCGCCGGAGGGGCGAATCATGTGTTCTCCGTAAATGGGCTACCGTTGATTGTGATCGACGATGTCTCGTCCGACAAGAGCAGCGAAACTGGGCCATCCCATAGTCGTCAACTGATAGCCATGTCTCGCGCTCACTATCTCTTCGGCTGGGGCTTTGTCGCCATCTGCGGCGCGCTGTTGTTAGGCGCGACGCGGAACCACGCTGTTCCCAGTACCCGTAGCACGGGTAACGAGCCGGCCGCCGCCGCAGGCGGCGAGTCGGCGGAGGTATGGTTTCGCCGGGCCCGACCCTACTGCAACTCGGTCGAGGTCCGCGTGCTGCAGCGGCAGACCGCACCGCCGGCGACGACGGCTGGCGTAGGTTATCACGCGGCCTGTTTTGCCCTCGCCGGCCAGATCGACGAGGCCCGGCGCGTCATCGACAGCCTGTCGCCTAACGAGCGATACAAAGCGGCGGCGATCGTGTTCGACGTCGGGCACCCCGTGGCGGACGCCGGCGACGATCGGTCGGCGGCGCCGATCATGGAACTGGTGATCGACTACTGGCCGAATCACTACATGGCGCTCTATCACGCCGGCATGGCCGAGTACATGCTCGGCCAGCGTGATCTGGCGACGAAGAATTTGACGGAGTTCTTGCGGCTGTATCACGAGAACGACGGCTGGCGCGCCAACGGCATCGCGGTGCTCCAGCGACTGCGCAGCACAGCCCCGACTGACCTCCGCCGTCCCGCGGAGCCGCGATGACCACCATGCAGCGGGTCTCGCCATCGGCGACGATCCTTCTCTTTGCGATCGGTATCACCGGTGCGGCGGCGGCCTATCAGGTCTCGCCGGTGCTCTGGCTCCTGACGGCCGTAGTTGGGTTGATCGTTCTTCGCGCCGCGCTCCGGGACAGTCAGCTCCCCGGCGACCATGAGGTTGACATCCGCGAGCTGCCGTCGGCCCTCCGCGAGCGCGTTCGTTCAGCGTTCGCGCAGCTCCCTGCGGGAGCTGCGCGAAACCTCTTGTTAGGCGTCGTCAATCAGGCGCGGCTCGTTTTCGCGCGCGGCGATTCGCGCTTTGACGCGGCCGAGGAGACTCAATTGCGCGAGCATGTCGCGGGGCTCGTGGACGCCTGCTGCGCGACGGCAGCCGATCTCGGACGTCTCGACCAATTCGCGAGCGCGTCCGCGGACGCCGGCGCCGCGCGCGCGGACCTCCTCGCGCGCGCCGGCAAGGCGCGCGAGCTCTTTCGCGACCGGCTCACCAACGCCGCCGCGGCACTGGCTGAGCTCTACACGGCGAACGTGGAGCGCGGAACTCCATCGACGGATCGTGTCGCCGAGCTGACAGCTGAAATCTCGTCGGATGCATCAGCGCGAAGCGCGGCCAGCGAAGAGATGTCTAAGCTGCTGGGACCGCAATAAATCACTGCTGCCAGCTCTGAGGCTCGGAGCAGTCAGCCAATAGCGATCAGCCGTGAGCTTGGCCATTCGGCGTCCATGCGCCGAATACAGATCGCGACGTCGACTGATGAGCCCAGCCCAGAGCCGGCCAGTTCAGAGC
>QHUV01000491.1 GCA_003222065.1 Gemmatimonadota bacterium
GACGAATTTCGTCCGCGTAAATGGCGTCGCCAACAACTGGGCGTGGTGGGCATTCCTGCTGACCGGCATGGCGACCGTCTTCTTCTACGCACGGCTCTGGCGGCGGTCGCGCGTGCTCACCGATCTCGAGTTTTATGAGATCCGCTATGCCGGTGGGCCGGCGCGGTTCCTCCGCGGATTTCGCGCGCTCTACCTCGGGCTCTTCTTCAACTGCATGATCATGGCGGCGGTGAATTTGGCTGCCGTCAAGATCGCGAACGTCGTACTCGGCTGGCCGATGGTGCGGACGCTCGCCGTGTGCACCGTTCTCAACATCGCGTTCGCGGCGACGTCGGGGCTGTGGGGCGTGATGGTGACGGATCTCATTCAGTTCGGCATCGCGATGACGGGATCGTTCGCGGCCGCCTACTTCGCGCTGCAACAGCCGCAAGTGGGCGGACTGGCCGGCTTGTTCCACAAAATACCTGCGCAGACACTCAACTTCCTTCCTGACTTTGGAAACTGGAAGCTCACGCTGTCCTTACTCGTCATCCCGCTCACGGTGCAATGGTGGTCGGTGTGGTATCCCGGCTCGGAGCCGGGCGGCGGGAGCTACATCGCGCAGCGGATGCTGGCGGCGAAGAGCGAACGTGACGCGCTCTCCGGCACGCTCTTCTTCAACGTTATGCATTACGCCTTGCGGCCGTGGCCGTGGATCATCGTCGCGCTGTCATCGATGATCATCTTCCCCAACGTCTCCGACATCGCCGCCACCTTCCCCTACGTCGATCCGCGGTTGGTCGGGCATGACATGGCATATTCGGCGATGCTCAAGTTTCTGCCCGCCGGGTTTCTCGGCATCATGATCGCCGGCATGCTCGCCGCATATGTGTCGACGCTCTCGACGCACCTCAACTGGGGCACGTCATACATCGTCCACGATTTCTATCGGCGCTTCGTTCGTCCAGAGGCGAGCGAACGACACTATGTGTTCGTCGGCCGCGTGCTTACTGGTTTGCTCATGTTCGCCGCCGCCGGCGTGACGTTCGTTCTCGACTCCGCGCAGCAAAGCTTCAACCTGCTGATGTCGATCGGCGCGGGGACGGGACTCATCTACCTCCTGCGCTGGTTCTGGTGGCGCATCAATGCGTGGAGCGAGATCGCGGCGATGGCCAGCTCGTTCGTCGTTTCGATTGGGTTCTTCATCGCGCAGAAGCTGGGCGTGCCTATCGAGGCGACGGTGGTTCTGCTCGTCACGATCACCGTAACAACCGTCAGCTGGGTCGCCGCGACCTATCTCACGTCGCCCACGGACGCGAAGACGCTCGACAGCTTCTATCGTCTCGTGCGGCCGCCGGGTCCGGGATGGCGTGCAGTGCGAGATAGGGCGCACCTCGCGCCGTCGCCGGATTCGCTTGCTGATTCGCTACTCGGCTGGGTGCTCGGCTGCACGTTCATTTATGCTGCTCTTTTCGGGGCGGGGAGCTTCCTTTATGGCCGTGCGGCGCAGGGAACGATGTGGCTGGTCCTATTTGTCGTGAGCGGCGCGGGACTCGTATGGCTCTTGCCGAGGCTTTGGTCCGTGTCATCCAACGATCATCTATCTCGAGGTATGGGCGCGGTGGCTCCGCCGACAAAGGCCGTCGTGCTCGCGCGGGGTCTTGGAACGCGGATGCGCGCCGCCGACGAGCGCGCGCAACTCTCGGCCGAGCAGGCAGCGGTCGCTGACGCCGGCATGAAAGCGATGATCGCCATCGATCGACCGTTTCTCGACTACGTGTTGAGCGCGCTTGCCGATGCCGGGTTCACCGAGGTGTGCGTCGTCGTCGGGCCCGAGCACGGAGGCGTGCGTGATTACTATGACCGCACAGCACCGAGCCGGTTGCGGGTCAGTTTCGCGATCCAGGACCGGCCGTTAGGCACGGCTGACGCCGTGCTTGCCGCCGCCGGCTTCATCGGGGATGCTTCGTTCGTCGTCCTCAACTCCGATAACTACTACCCGGCGGATGTTCTCCGAGAGCTACGCGCGGCGGGGGAGCCCGCGCTCCCGGCCTTCGAGCGCCAGACGCTTGTGCAGGACGGCAACATCCCCCCGGAGCGAATCGCTCGTTATGCGCTGCTCGACGTCGACGCAGAGGGGTATTTGCGCCGGATCGTCGAAAAGCCGGACGCGGCCACGGCGCGGGCATTTGGGCCTCATGCCGCCGTGAGCATGAACGTGTG
>QHUV01000046.1 GCA_003222065.1 Gemmatimonadota bacterium
TAGGCGCTGGAACGATGGAACACGTCGCCAGGCTGAGACGAGGAGATGTCCGCGTCCGCGGACGAAAGCCAGCTGTCGGGGCAGCGGCCGAAATAGCCGCCCTCCGCTGCAACCGTAATGCGGGACGTCATTTGCGCGCGACGGCACGATGTCATGACGCTCGGCGCGCGCGTTGCTCTTTCGAATCCGTGAAAGACGCGTCGCCAGCGACGCTCAGGCATCACGACTAACGCGCTCGTTTGCAGAGGAGGCGCATATGACTATGTATCGTTCGACTGTTCGCATGTTCTCGGTTGCCGTCCCGCTCCTGATCGGCGGTGCGCCCGCGTTGATGGCCCAGGGGCGCAATCTATTTTCGTGGACTGGCCGCGTCGATCGTGAGGTCCAGATCTCGATGCGGGGCCGCGACGTCTGGACCAATGGCATCGATCGCGACGATGGTGGGCGAAGCCGCTTGAACGTGGCGTCGGCGTTGCCCCGTACCGACGGCTACGTGCGCGTCCAAGCTGTCGATGGACGCGGCGACGTGTCCGTCGTCCAGCAGCCCTCCGCCTACAACAACTACACGACGATCGTGCGCGTCCGGGACCGCAGCAGCGGGTCCGATCGTTATCGACTGAACGCGTACTGGGAATCGCGCTACTCGGACAATCGGGGTGGCAACGGCGGTTACGGCCGACAGGGCAGAGACGGTGGCGATGACGGCAACGGCTCCTGGGGCCGCAACGGCGACAGCCGTGACGTGCCATCGCGTATCGATCCGCGTGACCGCTCGAATGGCGGCTGGGGGAACGGCGGCTCCGGCAACGGCGGCTACGGCAACGGCGGCTACGGCAACGGCGCCGCCCTTCGTTGGTCCGGCAACGTCGACAGTGATCTCGAGATTCGTCTCGCGGGCCGGCGTTTCGACGAGCGCACCCTCAGTGGCGGCGCGACGCGCGATGAGCGCAGCTCGGTGATCGGCGAGGGAGTACCGCGGCGTGACGTGCAGGTCGTCATCTCGCAGCGCCAGGGTCGTGGCCAGGTGTACGTCGCCCAACAGCCGTCGTCGTACAACGGCTATACCGCGGTCATTCGCGTACATGATCCGCAGGGTGGGTATGGCTACTACGATTTTGAGGTTGATTACAGGTAGCTCACCCTCACCCCACTCGCGATCTCGACGCAGAGAGCGAGCCCAGCGACCAGAAATCAGCGGCGAGCGATGAGCTGTGAGCAAGCTTGGCTCAGAGCTGATCGCTCGCCGCTGATTTCTCGTCGCTGGGCTCGTCTTCGACGTCGCGATACCGAATTGGCCGCAGCGTAGCGCCGCGTTGCTACTCCTCGCTCGGCGGCCCTCCACTCCGCGCGACTTGATCGGCCCTGATTTTCCCGGCATCGAACTTTTTCGCGCTCGCCAGCATCTTGTCGATCGTCTCGTCGAAATCGGCGGTTGGCTTGCGCTGAAAGCGCAACGGATTGACGCGGGCGACGACGAATGCCTTGAGATACGGACTCTCCATTCCGCGCGACTTGAGGGTTTTGACTGCCTCGTTCACCGCTTCGTTGAGCGCGAGGAGCTTCTCGGCGCGTTCGCGTCGCGTCGCCAATGCGTTAGGCAGCTTGGCGGAGAGAAACTTGTCACAGCGCTTGAGGACGGGGTGATAGACTCCCCCGGAGAAGCGTCCATTTTGCTGGTAGCACAGGCCTAACGTCACGAATGCCGCCTCCTCGAACTCGACGGCGAACTCGCGCTCGGGACGGTCGTCGAGCGCGGCGAGGGCTTCGGCGAGCCGCACGACCTCCAACGCCTTCTCGCGAAGATTGTGCGCCTTCTCGGTGTTGAGGAGCAGGATGCGGTGCGCAACCTCCGGCTCCGGGACGACAATCGCGACGATCGACCGCGCACCGAGCTGGCGGAGCGCGCCGAGTCGATGATAGCCGTTAGGCGACCAGTACTTTCCATCGCCGGCCGGCACGGCGATCACGGGGTCGAGAAAGCGATCGAGCGTGTCGATGGCGTTCGCGAGTCGGCCGACGTGCGCTTCGGAAAGATCACGCTGAAAGGGCGTCGGCTCGACGCGCTCCAAGGGCAGCGCGGCAAGGAGCTGCCAATGTCCGCCCAATGGATCGCGATAGGTGGCGAGCACTGTCCCCTCGTCATCCGCGATCGTGCGGGCAAGGGTGGAAACGGACACTGGAGGCGTCGCGCTCGTTAGGCGACGGGCCTCGAGTCCGCGCGACGCGGGGGGCGCCTCGGCCTTCTTCTTTCGCGTGCGTTTGGCGGCAGCCACAGTGCCCGGAAATCTCGCTCAGCTCCGCCGAACGCGCACCTCTTGCTGCTGATTCTGGAAGACGATCGGCTCCGGCGAGCCCGCCCCAAGCGCTGGCAGCGCCTGCCCACCGGGCAAACCGGGCGTTCCCGACGCGCTGCCTTCCGCGTTCGGCGCCGAGCCGTCACGCTGCGTCATGATCTTGGTGATGAAGCGCTGGCCTTCCGAAACGCGCTCCATCTCGATTGCGATCGTATCCACCGCGTGCTCGAGCCGCTCGAGACGTTGGGACGCGTCGAACCACCCCGGCGGGATGACTGGGCGCGCCGCACGCCGCCACATCACCTTCGCGGCCGACATCGCGAGTGGTCCAAGCACGAAGATGATGAAGACGATTGAGATTCCCGTGATCTGACCAGGATTCACGAATGGAAACTGGTCGGGCGTGCCCACGGACGTGCTCACCTGCGTACCCAGCGCGAGGGCGCGACCAGATTGAGCGAGGTCGAGCTCGAGCTGTGAGAGCCGCTGATCGAGGATTCTCAACTGCTGGTCGAGACCTGAACGATTTGCCCCCGTCGCGCTCTCATATTGTCTCGCGATGGTATTGCGGCGACTCCGGACATTTTCGATCTGGCTCGATATGACGTCACGCCGCGCACGCAGATTGGCGATTTCCTGCGCCGTTCGCGGGATCGGAAAATCAAAGCTGGGTGTACTCGTAACCGGCGGCGCGACCGGCGCCGGAGCCTGTGGGGGCGCGGGCGCAGCCGGGCCGGGCGTAATCGGTGCCTGTGGCAAGTAGGGTTGCATGCGCCCCATACGAGCAGGGTTCGCTTCAGGTTACATGACGGCCGAAGGCGCAACTGCTGAACTGTCTAATGCTGCCTGGGTGACTCCAGCCATTGAGCCGGCAAGCAGCGTCCTTGAGTGCCTCCGAGAAACTGCACTCCCACGCAGCTGCGCCCTCGAGCAGTTGCGCTCTCCGCAGTTGCGCCGTTGGTGTCCCGGAGGTGCGCAACGAGAAAGTCGCCAACGCGGCGCTCGTACTCGACGGGCGCATACTCGTGCATGTCCTCGTGTCCCGCCCCACTTACCTCCCAGAACTCCTTCGGACTGGCGGCACGCGCGAAGAGCGCCCGCGATTCCGTCAATCGGGTGTACTGATCGGCCGTTCCCGCGATGAGGAGCAGCGGCTCGCTGACGTTGCCGATGACGTCGATCGGTCGTAGGCGTCCCGGGTCGACGCCAATCTTGGGTGCGACGAGTTGAATGAGTGCGGGAGCGACGGCATTACCAAGAAAACCGAAGGGACCGAGCCAACTGCGCAGCCGATCGGCAACGGCGTCATCAAAGGTCGGATAGACCGACTCGAGCACGAGCGCGTCGACGGCGAGCGGCCTCGAGCCGACCAGCGTCGCCGCGCCCCCCATGGACACGCCGATGATGCCGACCCGCTCCCCTGGCGCTCGCGCGCGCAGGAAGGCGAGCGCGGCTTCAGCATCGAGACTCTCGAGCGCGCCGAACGTGATGTGGCGTCCCGGACTCTCGCCGTGGGCTTGAAAGTCGGGCGCCAACACCGTGAAGCCGGCCCGATGTAGGAACCCGGCTCGACTGAGCATGCTGGCGCGGCTACCTCCCATGCCGTGCAGGAGGAGTACGGCGCCGGCCCCCGATCGACCGGGCGCGAGCCACGCCCGGATGACGCTACCCGATTGGCTTGGGAACGCGACCGTCTGGGCACCGAGGCTCAGGGGCGCGCTGCCGACATGGCTATGAGCAGGCCGGGCGAAGACGCAGCCGCCCGCGCCGAGCAGAAACATTGCGGCGGTCGAGCCACGTACCAATCGTTGGGCGGTCGCGCGGGTCTTCATAGACCATCCCATTTGCACGAGCCGTTCCGCGCTGCTCGGGTTCACACGAGCCATTGTGTCGTCTGCGGGGTCTAAGGGGACCACGCCTCCTCTGGTGACCTGGCACGCTCGGTGTGTGTCTTTGTTGTCGAGCAACTCATCATGTCTCTGGGAATAGCCTGGCACACCGTCATTCTGTTCTTCGGCCTTGTCGCCTTCGCACCGACAAGGTTCGGAGACTTGTTGCCGCATCCGATGCCGGTTGCGGACTACGCGGCCGCCGTCGCGCGCATTGGGAGCATTCAGGCGCGCGAGGACAGCATCGTCGCGCCTGGCGGTGGATCGATCTTGCTGACGCATGGTCAGCGCACGGCACGCGTCGTCGTCCTCTTTCATGGGCTCACCGACTCGCCCTTGCAGTACTTCCCTTTCGCGCAGCGTCTCTTCGCGCAGGGGGACAACGTGTTCGTTCCGCGACTACCGCATCACGCCGAGCGCGGCGGGCACTTCGCGGACATGGGGCGACTGACGGCGCAGGAGCTGCGCGACCTCGGCGACGTGTCGGTGGACGTGGCGCGCGGGCTCGGCGACACGGTGATCGTCTCGGGACTGAGCGCGGGCGGGACGATCGCGGCGTGGGTCGGACAGTATCGCTCGGATGTCGGCCGTGTCGTGCTCGTCGCGCCCGCCCTCGAGGTCACGCACGTGCCGTCGTTATTGAACGGCGCGGTGCTGCGGATCGCATTGCGGGTGCCTAATGTCTCGAGGGCGTCGCCGCGCGATAGTACGGAGCCAGATCGCATGCCGGGCTGGGCGACGCACGCCGTTGCGCAAACACTCAAGTTGGGCATCGCCGTCCGTCGTGCCGCCGCCGGGCGACCAGCGGCAGTTCGAGAAGTGACCGTGCTGCTAAACGCCAACGATCACACGATTGCCAACGGCGCCGCCATCGATCTTGCTCGCCGCTGGCAGCAGCGCGGAGCCGTGACGCACGTGTATCAGTTGCCCGACACGCTTCGCTTACCGCACGACGTCATCGATCCACGGCATCCGGGGAGCAATACGAGCGCCGTCTACCCGGTGCTGGACGCGCTCCTGGCTGGCACGCGGCCGGCGCCATGGGTGGCCGATCTGAGTGGTGAGTGGCGAGTCGTGAGTAAATAGCTGCGGCGCGGCGAAACGAAGCTTTGCTTGCCGAGCGACCATTGCGACCGGTCACGCCAATTGATCACGGATCACGCGGATCTCTTTCTGATTGCTCCTCGTCGGTGACGGGTCTCCGCTCTCCACGAGCCAAGTCTGCATTTGTGCCGTTAACAAAGACTCACAATGTTACGGAGGCCGCTGGAGCCGTCGCGCCAGAACGAGTCATTCGAATAGATCCGGGTAATCCGTGATCAAATGGCCAGATTTGTTCGCAGTCTCTTACCGGGTGCACCGAAAGCGACGTTCCGGCCGTTACTCGCTACTTCTCTCCATCAGACATAAGCCCCCCCACGGCCGTTTCCCTTGAGCGCCGTTCATTTCAGGGAAGAAGCCGAAGAGCTTGAGCGGCCAAGGCAGCCGACCGGCGCGGTGCGCGGCTTTGAGCGTCGACTGGACCTCCAGCGGGCGCCAGCCGTAGCGGCGAAAGATGTCGGGCCCCTCCGGCGGCGCGAACTTGAAGGGCGCGCCGGCGCGCTCGAGCTCCGCGCCGCCTTCCTTGCGCAGCATTTCCATGAGGCCAGGCGACACGACGTCGAGGACCCAGTATCGAAACGTCGGCTGCTTCGCAAGGTCGGTCGCCAGAACGCCGACGTCGTCGGGGCTGAGGTAGATGAGTAAACCCTCACTGACGATCATCACGCGCTTGCTCGACGCGCCGACCTGCGTGAAGAGCGCGCGACGCCTGGCGACGTCGGCGAGGTCGAGCGCAATGCGCTCGACCTTGCAGCGTGGTTTCTCGCCCTTGAGCATTTGCTCTTTGTAGGCGAGCAGCTCTGGCAGGTCGACCTCTATCCAGCGTAGCGTCGACGGCACGGCCATGCGATAGGGCCGCGTGTCCAGACCAGCCGCGAGATTGAGAATCGTGTCGACGCCGCCGGCGAGTTGACGCTCGATGTACTGATCGACGACGTGCGTGCGCATCACCCATGACCAGGCGTTCTTGGTGTGCATGGTCATTGCCGTCGCGATCTGCTGGCCGCGCTCCCCCGCGAGCCGGCGCGCCAGCGGATCGCGGAAGAGCGCGTCGGGGCGTTCCGTTTCCTGCGCGCGAAACACGGCGGCCCAGCGCGCCGTGTCGGAGATGTTTCTGATCAGCGGTTCGGTCATGGGAATAACAAAGACTACTTGTTTGCCAAGGTCGAGTCCCGCTTCGCCTTGAACTCGTTCCCTGCCCGCCACTGCGGCATCGAATCCGTTTGCGCGACGACATAGCCGACGCGGAAGAGCGTGCGCACATCCTGTGCGCCGCCGGACAAGTCCCAATCCTTCTTCACCTCGTCGGACGGCTTGTGGTAGTCCTTGCTCGTGTACTCGTCGCGCTTGCGCATGCCATAGCCGTTAGGCTTGCCGATGAAGTCGATACCGGCGTCCGTGTCGAGGGCCGGTACACCCTGTTTCGCAAACTCGAAATGGTCTGATCGGTAGTAGAACCCCTTCTCCGGCTCGGCATCCGGACGGACGGTCCGGCCGTCGGCGGTGAGGACGCGCGTCAACGCGTCATCGAGCGTCGAGTTGCCGAGTCCGATGACCGTGAAATCGCTCGTGCGGCCCCACTGATTGATACCGTCCATGTTGATGTTGGCGGCAGTCTTCGCGAGCGGATAGAGCGGATGCTCCGCGTAGTACTTCGAGCCAACGAGTCCCTTTTCTTCGGCGGTAACGGAAAGAAACAAAATCGAGCGTCTTGGCGGCGCCGGGAGCTTCGTGTACGCCTTCGCGATCTCGAGCAGCGCCGAGCAACCGCTAGCGTTGTCGGCGGCGCCGTTGAAGATCTGATCGCCTTTGAGGGTCGTGTCGCGGCCCAGATGATCCCAGTGCGCGGTGTAGACGACGTATTCGTCTTTCTTGTCGCCGCCGTCGAGCTTCGCGGCGACGTTCTTGGATTGAATTTCGCGGTGATCGATCTTGACGTCGAAGGTGGCCTTGGCATCGAGTGGCACCGGCTTGAAGTCTTTCGTCTTCGCCGCCGCCTTGAGTGAGTCGAAATTCAAACCCGCGTCGCGGAACAGCTCTTTGGCTTTCTCGAGCCGGATCCAACCTTCGACGGGCACGCGTCTTTCGGCGTCGGCTGACGGGACGTCGAACTGCTCGGCCGAGTTGCTGGACCTAACGACTTCGTAAGGATAGCCGGCCGGTCCGGTCTCGTGGATGATGATCGCCGCCGCGGCGCCCTTCTCGGTTGCGATCTCGTACTTGTACGTCCAGCGGCCGTAATACGTCATCGCCTTGCCCTTGAACATCGTCGTATCGAGCGCGGTCGTGTCGCCCTTTGCCGCATTAGGTGCGGGCACCGCCGGATCGTTGATGAGCATCAAGATCGTCTTGCCGTGCACGTCGAGCCCCTTGTAATCATCCCACGCGTACTCCGGAGCGACGACGCCATAGCCGACGAACACGACATCCGATGCGTCGATCTTCGTCTCGTCGCGGTTGTGGCGTGAGTTCGCGATGTAATCGTCGGGGTACCGAAGCGAGACCGTCTTGCCTCGCGCGCTGAACGAAGCGGCGGGATGCGCCTTGTATCCGATGAGATCGACCTTCTGGATGAATGTGCCATCGGGGTTGCCAGGCTTGAGCCCGAGCGCCTGAAACTGTTGTGTGAGATAGGCAACAGCCTTCTCCTCACCTGGCGTGCCGGGAGCACGACCCTCCATGGAATCGGCGGCGAGATCCTTGATGTGCTGGAGCAGCGCGGCCGTGTCTATCGCTTGCGCGGCGGCAGTGACAGCGGGTGCCCGCGCCGCCGAATCGGTAAAGGTCGATGAGGCGGTGGCACTCGCACCAGCGTGAGAAGAGCTGTTGTCGCGAGCGCATCCGGCCAACGCGATCGCGAGGCTGGCACATATGAATGGACGCATGAATGGCACGGTAGCTGGAAAGACGAGGAGTGAAATCACGAGGCTTGCCGTCTCCGGGGACCCGAGGTGCGGCGGAGAAATCTTTGGAGTGTCAGGCCAAGCGGCAAGGGCCGATCGGCGCGATATTGCAGATGCTCCGAGCGTCTCCCCACACCCACCGACTTCATCGATGACCGACCACCGAATCAGCGCCGCAATCGTCCTCGCTGCGATAGTCGCGGCGTCCGGGTGCGCACGTGATAAGCGTTCAGCGGGAGGCGATAGCACGCGCAGCGGCGCCAGCGCGGGCGCCGCCTCGACGGGGACAGCCACATGTAGCGGAGACAATGGCGGACTGACGCTACCTCCGAGTTTTTGTGCGACGATCTTCGCGGACAGTATCGGCCACGCGCGCCATGTCGTCGTCGCGCCTAACGGCGACGTCTACGTCAATACCTGGAGCGGCATCTATTTCGGTGGCGACAAGGGCCCACCGGGCGGCTATCTCGTCATGCTGCGCGATACGACGCATGACGGGCGTGCCGACGTCGTAACGCGGTTTGGCGCGAAAGCGGATAGTGGCGGGCATGGCGGCACGGGTATCGGTCTGCATGGTGGGGCGTTGTACGCCGAGGAGAATGGAACCATCGCGCGGTACACTCTAACGGCCGGCGGCGGTGCCCCGACCGACCCGGTAACGGTCGTGCGTGGACTCCCGCTCAACGGCGACCATCCCATGCATCCGTTCGCGATCGACTCGTCAGGCACGCTGTACGTCGACCTGGGCTCGGCCAGCAACTCCTGCCAGCTCACGAACCGAGTGCCAAATTCGCCCGGCCACAATCCGTGCACTGAGCTTCGCACACGTGGTGGCATCTGGGCATACGACGCTGGTAAGACCGGTCAGACCTTTTCGCCGGCGAATCGTTATGCAACGGGGATCCGGAACGCGGTCGGCATTACAATCGGCCCGGACGGTAAGCTCTGGTCGACGCAACATGGCCGCGATCAACTTGCGGAGAATTGGTCGAAGCTGTACACCGCCGAGCAAGGGCAGAACCTTCCCGCCGAAGAGCTGTTGTCGATCGACAAGGACGCCGACTTCGGCTGGCCGCGCTGCTATTTCGACGGCGATCAGCAAAAGCTCGTGTTGGCGCCGGAGTACGGGGGCGACGGTGGCAAGGCTGTTGGGGACTGCGGGTCGAAGCAAGCGCCGGCGGCGTTCTTCCCAGCGCACTGGGCTCCGGACGGCTTGCTCTTCTACACGGGCACCCAGTTTCCCGCGCGCTATCGCAACGGCGCGTTCATCGCGTTTCACGGATCGTGGAATCGCGCGCCCGGTCCGCAGGGTGGATATCAGGTCGTGTT